>JAHEJC010000591.1 GCA_024639065.1 Lewinellaceae bacterium
ATAGAACAGGCCTGGAGGGTGACCAATCAGCTTTGGCTTTTAAAGCGGATTACCCAAATGATCTGTGGGATATTTCGCTGACCTATTTTCGTATTGGAGATGCTTTTGATCCAGCGCTGGGTTTTGTGCCGCGTAAAGGAATTCAAAGAAGCCGTATAGGTATTACCTATGCGCCCAGGCCGGATTGGCAATGGGTTCGGCAAATGCGCAATCAGCTCTCTATTACCTACATTAGTGACCTGAAAAGCAATTGGGAAACCTATCGTATTTTCACTGCCCCGATTAATTGGCGGCTCGAAAGTGGAGATCGCATCGAGCTTAATTACCAACCCCGGGGCGAAAATCTAATTGACCCTTTTGAAATAGCCGACGGAGTTGTCATAGAGACAGGTGCCTATCATTTCTCCCGATACCGGTTAGAAATAGAACTGGCTGCCAAGCGAAAATTTAGTGGTCAATTTAGTTGGTGGTTTGGGCCATTTTATAACGGGTATCTTGATGAATTAGAAGCCTCCATCAATTGGAATCCGGCCAATATTTTAACCTTTGAATTTGTCGGCACTCGAAACATCGGTCGTTTACCCTCAGGTGACTTTGATCAAACGCTCGTAGGCTTGCGGACTCGTTTTAATGTAACTCCTGACCTGCAAATCAATGGCTTTGTTCAGTACGATACCGATAGTAAAGAACTGGGCGTCAATGCGCGGCTACATTGGATATTTCATCCGCAGGGTGACCTGTTTATTGTGCTTAATCACAATACCCTGAATCGTGTAGAACGCTGGCAGTTTATCAATCAACAAATCTTGGTTAAGGGGCGGTATAATTTTAGGTTGTGATATATTTAGTAATGTTAATTTTGCTATCTTTCACTTCATAATAAAATAAACCTCAATTAACATGAAAAAACTTTATCAATTTATAGGGGGCCTGGTTTTTATGGTATTCACTTTAAATCTGCATTCGCAAATACTTGATGTAGAAAGCACCTCAGATGGTATTTTGATCCCGAGGATGACCGAAGCTCAAAGAGATGCTATTTCTCCAGATATAGAAGGCATGCTTATTTATCAAACTAATAATACAAAAGGATTTTATTATTACAATGGATCTGTATGGACTCCACTTTCAGGTGGGGGTGGTGGCGGTGGTGCCACTCCAATCATATTGGGGGGTAAAATATTCGGCAATTTTAACTCAGGTCCTAGATATACTATAGGAACAGCTGCCTGCGTCGCAGCGAGTGAATTACAGTGCACCATGATTGTCCCAAGAGGAGGAACTCTTAAAAATATGTATGTACTGCCAAGTGCTGTATCCGCAGGTAGTGCTACATTCACCGTCCGTGTAGATGGTGTTAATAAATTGCTTACTGCTACTGTGCCAAATGCTTCATCAGCTGTGGTTTCTGATCTGGTTAATACAGTTATTGTGAGTCAAGGGCAGAAGTTGACCGTCGAAATGAATGTACCTGGGGGGGCAAATCCTGGTGTTAGCTATTTTATTTCCATGTTGTTCGAGTAATTTAGGATCTGATTTTTGGATTAGAAGGATTGAAGGCTTACAGGATTATGAAATTGACCTAAATCTAAGCGGTGGGAAATATTGGATTAAACCTTCAGACTTAACGTATCGTTGATATTAATCATAGGAAACGTACCTTATAATTTGTATATAGTCCTTTTACAAATAAACATATAATATTATGAGGTTACTTAAATTGTCATTTCTTATATCGTTTATACTTCTCACTTCAATTATGTATACTCAACACTTGGATGTCGAGGGTGATATTATCACTACCGGAAAAATTGGAATCGGAACAACAAGTCCTTCTACTCCTCTTCATTTGTACGCTAATCGGGATGCGCTGTTTGGTTCCAGCATGGCTGGAAATGGGGCCAAACTCATATGGGATTATTCGAGCCGGGCTTTTCGAGCCGGTTATGCTGCTGCCAGTTCATGGAATGAAGATAGCCTAGGATTGTATTCAGCCGCTTTTGGATTTGGTAGTGTTGCGGAAGCTTACATGAGTTTTTCTCATGGATTTTATACCCATGCCCGTACCTATGCCGGGTTTTCGATTGGTAGATATAATGTAGGAGCAAGTGGTGCACCGACATCTTGGACTACATCGGATCCTTTATTTGAAGTAGGAAACGGCACCTCAAATACCAATCGGAATAATGCATTTACTATACGTAAAGACGGCAGGGTCGGAATTAATGATGCCACCCCGGACTACCTCCTTGATTTAGAAAATCCGGGACTTTCACTACGCAGTATTTACATCAATCATGATAATCCGAGTAGTAGCAGTACAATGTATGGTATATATGTAAACGCAGATAATACGGCTTCGAACAGCGGAACGAGTTATGCAGCCTATTTTGATATGACTAATAATAATGATGATGCATATGGGCAGTATTCCTTGGCCTTTTGTGATGCATTTGACGGTTCGCCTGCGTATGCAGTCCGATCCTATGTAGACAATGACAATGGATCAGGTTTGGCTTATTCAATATATGGCTCAGTATCTGGCAGCACGTCAGGCTCCAAATACGCTGGCTATTTCAACGGTCACGTATATACCTCCGGGAGTTATCTTCCTTCGGATCTTAAATTAAAGAAAGATGTTAAACCAAGGGAAGTTGCATTAAACCAAATAATGAAACTTGAAGTCAAATCGTATTTATATAATCAAAGCCAATTTGCGCACATGAATTTGCCTAAAGGGAATAGGACCGGTTTTATTGCACAGAATGTTGCCCTGGTTATG
>JAHEJC010000218.1 GCA_024639065.1 Lewinellaceae bacterium
TCCCTGGAGTTCAATGTTTGCTCCATACTTTTAAGATAGAATGCCACCTTCAAAATGGTATATGGTTCAGGATCATAATCAAGTAATTTAAACTCTATAGGATAGTTTTTTGGCGCTAGTTCCTCTATATAGGTGTTGATTCCATCAACGAATTTTTGTAACAGATGGATTGCATCCGGATCTTGCTGCCAAATTTCTACATTTTTTTTCGCGCCCAATACCATTCCTTTCCTGCGCTGCAGTTTATCGTAATTGATCATCCGGTCACCCATGATTTCAGAGAGTCTTCCCGCTGCAGCTCGCGTAGAAATATCGATTTGCCATAGTCTATGTTGGGCTTGGGTGTATCCCTGAACAAACAGGGCATCTTCCATTGATTTAGCATATATATGAGGAACCAAATTATTGTCAAAAATAATTTTTACAGGTTTTTCCAATGCAGGAAAACATAGGCTCTGGTCCTGAAGATCAGCAGAACGCTCTGCATTCTGTGCATACCCTGTATATGGACTTAAAAAAGAACCCAAAGGAGGAAGGGTGGTAGTCCCTAAAGATTGACTTGTATTAAGCAGGTAAATTAAACCAACCAGAAGAATAAGAGAGAGACCAAATTTTAATAGTTTCATTGAAAATTATCTGGTAAAAACAAAGTCCAATTCCGAAGACAATTCCTCATTATACAAATATTTTTCTTCATGAAACGCTTTAATATCCTCTAATTGCTCAATGCGGTTTTTTATTATAAATCGACTCATCATACCTCTTGCCTTTTTTGCCGAGAATGAAATGATTTTAAGGGTATCCTCACGGTACTCTTTAAAGTGTATTTGAACGAGCGGTGCTTTTAAAAGTGATTTATTGATCGATTTGAAATATTCTTCCGATGCGAGATTTACCAAATATTTATCTCCATTCTTTTTAATATCCCGATTTATGGCCTTGACAATTTTGTCACCCCAATACTGATAAAGGCTTTTAAATTCATCGAAAACTAGTTTGGTTCCCATCTCTAATCGATAGGGTTGAATCAAATCCAAAGGACGGAGTAAACCATATAGACCACTTAATATTCGAAAATGTTTTTGTGCATATTCAATATCCTCATTTGAAAATTGAGAAATATCCAATCCCCGATAAACATCTCCGGTAAATGCAAATATTGAGGGTTTGGCATTCTTCGTGTTAAAAGGAAACTTGAAACTATTGAAACGCTCAACATTCAAGTCAGCAATTTTATCTGACACCTTCATCAATTTCTTTAAATCTCCTCTTCTTTTGTCTTTCATTACTCCAACCAACTCCTTGGTTTCTTTGATGAACCTAGGTTTTGAAATGTTTGGTTGGTCAATGAAATCAAAGTTTAAAGATTTAGCTGGTGAGACTACAATCAACATGTCATGAGGTTTTTAATTCGATTAATAAATTATACGAAAATAACATTTTCCCATACTTTTAGTTTAATCAGCAATATTGAAAAATAGGTGTTTATCAACAATATTCGATTCCTAGAATGAGTGTAAAACGATAAAAGTGAAAAGGTAAGAAAGAAGCGTATATTCATTGATTTAGGTAAGGCAATATTGCATAGACTTTTTACCATAGAAAGTGATTAGTACTAGATTTCATGAACATGGCACTAAAGTTACAGCAATAAAAAAAGGTGTTCACAAATGGAACACCTTATTTATTCTTAAGTTTCTGGTATTCTATTGACCTTGCTTCCCTAAAATGTTTGGAGATTTTTCAGGTAGCGCTTCTGGCTCTTTTGGTTTTGGATTTACTTTGCCTACAACTTGAAGGGTATAAGGCTCTTCATTCTGATTGGTATACAAAGTAACCGACTTGCGAATAGGACCAACACGTTTGGTATCATATCGTACTGTCAGCGTATCCGTTTGACCAGGCATAATTGGTTCTTTGGACCAAATAGGTACAGTACAACCACAACTACCTTTGGCATTTTTGATTACCAATGGTGCATTGCCAGTATTTGTAAAAACAACTTTTTTAAAAGGATCACCATCTTGAACTATTTCTCCAAAGTCAACCACATTGGTTTCAAAATACATCAAAGGACCATCAGCATTCTCTTCTCCATTAGCAACTTTGCTAGCCGGAACTTCACTTACGTCTTGAGCAAAAATTCCTCCAACCAGGAGAAAAGAAAAACAAAAAGTAACGAGTAAATTTTTCATGTTTAAGTTTAATTTAGAATCATTATGCTACAAATGTATCTATTTAAGGTCTAAAACGAAAGTCCGTTAACATATCGTTTGAGATTATTAGCATTTTAGAGTACAATAAATAATGATTGGATCAAATATCAAGCCAAATAAGTGATATTATTAGGCTTAACAAATTCATAAATACCAAATTAAGAACGACATTAAGCTTGATTTAGTTTCATAATATTTGGTTAAAATCATTATCTTTGCAGGACAAGATATTTGCCATAACTAATAAGTCTACTTTGAATGGATTACAATGAAATCGCTGATGTGATACTTGCTGAAGAATTACAGGAAGATCATTTCAGAAACGAGGTTATTCGTGATTTTTGGATCTGTTGTGTTAGTAGAGAAGCCTCCTTAAACGGCCGCAAAGAAGTGCTCACCGGTAAAGCAAAATTTGGAATAACTGGAGATGGAAAAGAAGTTGCTCAAGTGGCATTAGCCAGAGCCATAAAAAATGGAGATTGGAGGTCCGGATACTATCGAGACCAAACCCTTATGTTCGCCTTAGGACTATCTACGGTAGAAGACTATTTTGCACAGTTATATGCTGATTCTGATAATGACCCATTTTCTGGTGGACGTCAAATGAATAATCATTATGCTACCCCTATGATAGATGATCAAGGGAATTGGTTATCACAGATCGATCGGATTAATAGCTCATCGGATGTTTCTTGTACGGGAGGACAAATGGCAAGGGCACTGGGATTGGCACTTGCTTCTAAACTTTACAGAGAAAATGAAGCACAAAGTGACCTGTTTTCATTGCATGGAAATGAAATATGCATATGTACTATTGGTGATGCCAGCACCGCAGAAGGTGTTTTTTGGGAAACCTTAAATGCTGCCTCCATATTAAAAGTTCCTTTAGCAGTATCTGTATGGGATGATGGATACGGCATTTCAGTCCCTACTCATCTGCAAACGGCCAAAGGAAGTATTTCCAAATTAGTGGAGGGTTTTCTTTTGGATGAAAATGGAGATGGTTTGAGAATCTATACCTGTAAAGGTTGGGATTATCCTGAATTGGTGGCTATGTATGAGCGAGGCCTAGAGTTAACCAGGAAATCCCATATACCGGCTTTATTTCACGTTAGTGAATTAACTCAACCTCAGGGACACTCCACTTCTGGTAGCCATGAACGCTATAAATCTCAGAAGCGATTGACTTGGGAAAGAGATCACGATTGTATTTTGAGAATGGAGAAATGGATGGTTGAACATGGAATTTGCACCATCGAAGATGCTTTGAGAATAAGAACTCGAGCTAGGGAATTTGTCAAAAAAAGCAGAGATAAAGCTAAAGCTAAATTTTATGATCCGGTAAGATCTCAAATTGAATATTTAAAAAAACTCTACAGCCAAATTCAAACTCAATTAGATGATCCTGAAATTGAGAAAATTTATAATGAATTAACAGGAATATTCGATCCTTTAATAAGTGATTTGTATCAAAATGCTAAAAGAGTCCTTTATACCCTCATTGGAGAAGAAATTCCGGAAAAAGAAGCACTCAAAGCATGGTTAAATAAATATCAAAAAATTGCAAACCAAAGATACCATACCCATCTTTATAGTGAGAATTCGAAAAGTGCATTGAATGTTCCTGTTGTTAAAGCGAAATATGATGAGCCGCCGAAAAGTATAAATGGGTTTAATATCCTAAACAAGTTTTTTGATAAAGCTTGTAAAAAATATCCCAATTTGATCGCTTTTGGAGAAGACGTTGGCAAAATTGGAGGTGTCAACCAGGGATTTGCAGGACTGCAAAAAAAATATGGAGAAAACAGGATCTTTGATACAGGTATTAGGGAATGGACGATTATTGGCCAAGCAGTTGGAATGGCCATGCGTGGTTGGAGACCTATTGCAGAGATCCAATACCTGGATTATATGGTCTATGCACTAGCAGAATTGTCTGATGATCTTGCCACGCTACATTATCGCAGTAATGGTATCCAAATAGCACCATGCATAATCCGTACCCGAGGGCATAGACTAGAGGGAATTTGGCATGCAGGTTCACCGCTCAGTATGATTCTTGGATCAATGCGGGGTATTTATGTTTGTGTCCCTCGTAACATGACTCAGGCCGCAGGTTTTTATAATACCTTGCTGCAGTCAAATGATCCTGGATTAGTTATTGAATGTCTCAATGCATATCGACTAAAAGAAGATCTACCTAATAATCTCAGCTCATTTTGCCTGCCTTTAGGTGTACCTGAGGTATTAAAAGAAGGATCGGATGTTACCTTAGTGACTTATGGAAGTTGTGTGAGGGAAGCACTTAAAGGTATGGATCTATTAGAACCTTACAATATTTCTATTGAATTGATTGATGTTCAGACATTACTTCCATTTGATTTGGAACATCGTATTGTAGTCTCAATTAAGAAAACAAACCGGGTTATATTTATGGATGAAGATAAGCCTGGTGGCGCTTCAGCATATATGATGAAGAAAGTTTTAGAAGATCAGAAGGGTTATTATCATCTTGATCACCCGCCCATTACCCTTACCTCGAAAGAACATCGTCCTCCCTATGGTTCGGATGGTGATTATTTTACTAAGCCCAACCCTGAAGATGTTTTTGAAGCAGCTTATGAAATGATGCATGAAGCGTTTCCTGAAAAGTATCCTCATTTTTTCGGATCCTAATTATTTAAGCATTACCCTCAAAGACATCCCTGCACCTTTTTGACCATACCAAAAATTTGCTTTAGCTAATGATTTTGATTTTTGTCTATTCCGATGCATTTCTGGTACGGCTATCCCGATTAATCCTCCTGCCAGATAGCCGATTAAAACATCGGTCATAAAATGTTTACCTGCTTTCAAACGATGATAGCCGATATAAGCTGGTGGTAATGATGCTAATCCAAATAATCCTATTCTTTTCCATCCTTTTATCTTATGATAATCGGTATAAACTTTAGCCATAAAGAAAGTCGCCGTACAGGCATTTCCTACATGTCCCGAATAAAAAGAATTAGTGCGGTCATTTCCGGCTCTTAAATTCATAGGCAAATCTTGGTCATATACGAGTGGTCTGGCTCTTCGTACCGAAAATGCTGAGCCCAAATACATTCCAGTATTTATTACTTCAGTTTCAACGTATAGGGTAATAAAATCTAGCCATTGCTTACGAATCGCTCGATCAAATAATAGAGCAGCCGGTGCAACTAAGGTTATGTTAAGTGCTAAATCAGATAGCTGCTGAGATCGATCTAGCTGACAGTTGCCTAAACAGGCTAAGGATCTGTCCAGTCGATTGACCTGAGCATATTCATATTCTTCGAGTTCGTGAATTTCTAAACTCGATACGGTTCGTAGTTTGTTAAATCCAGTCTTTGCAAGGACAAACGCGCCGATCGATACCGGTAATTCGACTGGACTGTTTACTCGATATACATTAGTGGAATCGGATTTAGATTGACCTAGGCAAATAATAGGTAAAAAAAGAATTATTAACCATAGATACCGGGTGAGGTTAACCTGTTTCAAAGCTTTTCGCTGAGTACCCATATTAAAAACTGAAACTATCATATTTGATTAATCTAACCTTCTTATCTCACTATCTTAATTATATGCGATACCAAAATATTGAATTTAATTCCATTATTTATAAAAGCCTAGGTAAAGCCATATTGTTTATTAGACGGATTTATCTAAAAATTAGAGACTATTCTTTTATTATATTAGCCTTAATTATTATGTATATTTGTTGCTTATCAAAAATTAATATTCCTCTTGTCCGATAGCCTAGTCATTATCCCTACGTACAATGAGATTGAAAATATTGAAGCGATCATTCGTGAAGTGATTGCCTTAGATCATGACTTTGACTTATTAATCATTGATGATGGAAGCCCAGACGGTACAGCTAAAAAGGTAAAGGAACTGAGTGATAAGGTTCCCGATCGCATATATCTAATAGAAAGGACCGGTAAACAGGGGTTAGGTACTGCCTACATTGCAGGTTTTAAGTGGGGACTTAATAAGGGTTATCAATTCTTAATTGAGATGGATGCTGATTTCTCACATCCTCCAGCGAGACTAATGGATCTGTATGCTGCTTGTAAAAATGGTGCTGATATTGCTGTCGGCTCTCGATATACCAAAGGTGGCAAAGTAAAGAACTGGCCTTTTGATAGATTATTTCTTTCTTATGGTGCTTCATTATACGTCCGAATGATTACGGGTATGCCTGTAAAAGATCCAACCGCAGGTTTTGTCTGTTATAAAAATCAAGTGTTGGAAAGTTTGAATCTAGACAAGATTGAGTTTGTAGGTTATGCGTTCCAAATTGAGATGAAGTATAAATCTTTTTCTAAAGGATTTAAGATTGTAGAAGTGCCTATAACTTTCCGGGATCGAGAAAAGGGGGTGTCAAAAATGAACGCAAGTATTATAAAAGAGGCGGTAACTGGAGTACTAAAGCTCCGGTTTGGGAAAAAATAACCACTTCTTACCACCGAGAATCTGGGTAGATTACCCATTGAGATTTCCATAGCCAACCTAGAAATATCATTATGTCATCATATTGATGACATCGTATCATCTTATTGATTCAATTGATGGTCATTGTAATACATATTAAATAATTTTATAATTTTTTTTAAAAAAAAGTGGGTATAAGTGGTAAAATGTGGTAAAATGTTTTACATTTGAATCGTTATCAACCTTGAGAGTGTAAAACCATGTACCAATTAACTGGTGAATATGAATGTAGTTTGGACGCCAAAGGGCGCGTAAGATTGCCTTCAACCCTTATTCGCCAACTCGATGGAAAAGAATCTCTTTCATTTGTTGTAAACAGAGGCTTTGAAAAATGTTTGATGCTGTACCCTAAAGAAGTGTGGGATCGAAAAGCCAGCGAAGTAAACCAATTAAATATTTACAGCACTAAACAGCGAAACTTTAAACGGTATTTTTATAGGGGGGCTACAAATATTGCTCCTGACAGTGCCGATAGAATATTGTTGCCGAAGAGTTTGCTGGAGTACGCAGCCATAGAAAAAGAAGTTATTCTATTTGCTTATCACGAACAAGTTGAAGTTTGGTCCAAAACAGCCTACGAGTCTATGTTAGGGCAAGAACCGGAAGAATTCTCTTCACTAGCTGAAGATGTATTTGGTGGATCAGTAATGGAGTCAGGGCCAGATGAATAAATACCATAACCCTGTATTGCTTGAAGAAGCAATCAATGGATTAATTATTGACAAGGACGGTTTGTATGTAGATGCCACTTACGGGGGTGGAGGGCACTCCACTGGAATATTAAGTCGCTTGGGTAGTAGTGGAAAGTTGTATGGAATCGATCGGGATTCAGAAGCTTTAGAAAATGCAATTCCAGATCAACGATTGCAATTGATTAAAGGGAATTTTCGGTACCTCCACAAATATTTGAGACTCTACGATGTGAAGTGCGTAGACGGGGTATTGGCGGATTTGGGTGTATCGAGTCATCAGTTTGATGAATTATCCAGGGGGTTTACTTATAGGTCAGACGTTTCGCTGGATATGAGAATGAATCAGGATCAGCGAATCACGGCGGGGGATATTCTAATGACCTATTCAGAAAAAGCGTTAGTGGATTTATTTAGTCGATATGGTGAAATAAGAAATTCAAAAACGATAGCCAGGGAAATCGTGAAAGCACGTGGATCCCGCAAAATTGAAACTACAAATTTATTATTACAAATATTAGATCCCTTGATAAAGGGCTCTAGACTAAGGTATTTGTCTCAGGTTTTTCAAGCATTGAGAATTGAAGTTAACGATGAAATGGGTGCATTGCAAGATTTTCTCAATGATTGTTCAAAGGTCATCAGAAGGGGTGGTAGGTTAGTCATAATAACTTACCATTCCATCGAAGACCGCATGGTGAAGCGATTTATTAAAACGGGTAATTCCGAAGGCCAAATTGTGAAAGATGAATTTGGCAATGTGCTAAGAAGTTTTGCTGAGGTTAACAAAAAAGTCATTGTACCGTCAGATAAAGAGGTGTTGGAAAATAGACGAGCGCGAAGTGCAAAGTTGAGGATCGCTAAAAAATGTTGATGTGGATACCTATTCTGTTTCTACAAATTAGTAGAAATAAATTGGACCAAAATGAAGAAAGAGGCTAAAATAAGGAAAACTACAAGAAAGAAAGTCGGAACTCGGATGATGTTTCGCAACCTTCCTTTTATCTATTTCCTTGGTGGATTAGCCTTATTGTACATAGCCAATGCGCATTTTGCTGAGCGTAAAGTTCGCCAGATCGATTCACTTAAAAAAGAAATCGAAGAGATGCGTTGGGAGTTTAATTCGGTTAAATCTGATTTTTTGTATCAAGCTACAAAGAGCCAATTGTCAAAGGATGTAGCCTCCTTAAAAAATTCGGACCGAAAAGCACCTCCCAAAAGAATTGAAATAGCAGAAAACTAAATGATTTGCCAGGATGAATATCAAGAATGAACTCTTGCTGCGCTTGTATGTAGTGTTGATTGGGTTTTTGGTGGCATCCGCGATCATAGTTTATAAGGTAGTGCAAATCAATGTGATAGAAGGCGAGAAGTGGAGAGAAAAGGGGAATGGGCTTTATCGCAAATACATGCCTATCGAAGCAGAAAGAGGAAGTATTCTTGCTGAAGATTATCGTCCCTTGGCTGTTTCACAACCGTTCTTTGAAATCAGGATGGACTTAACAACTAGTTCAAAAAAAGACTTTGAGAAAAATGTTGATTCATTAGCATTCTGCATCAATAAATATTTAAGGCTAAACCAATCGGCAAGTTCTTTTGCAGAATTGCTTAAGAAAAAGCGGATTGAAAACAACAAATATTTTTTGATTAAGAAGAAGGTGTCTTATGAGGAGTTGGAGCAAGTTAAAAAGTTTCCTTTGTTTAGGCTGGGAAAATACCGGGGAGGATTAATTGTAGAGGAGCATACCACCAGGCATCAGCCTTACAAGCAATTGGCTAATCGGTCCATAGGCTTGTCTAGAATAGGGCATCCAGTGGGTTTAGAGGGGGCATTTGATAAGGAATTAGCAGGTAAAACAGGGAAACGTCTGATGCAGAAAATTGACGGGAATACATGGATTCCAGTAAGAGATCTTACTGAAATTGCTCCCGAGAGAGGGTATGATATTGTAACTACTTTAGATGTCGATCTTCAAGATATTGTTCATCATGCATTGATGAATTCTATACAGAAGCATGAAGCTGAATTTGGAACCGCGATTTTGATGGAAGTGGAAACGGGTGCGATTAGAGCTATATCAAATATTGGTAAAGATTCCAAAGGGTATTTTGGAGAGGTTTATAACTATGCAGTTGGATGGAGCTCAGAGCCTGGCTCAACTTTTAAGACGGCGGCTGTTTTAGCCATGTTTGAAGATGGAGCCGCGGATATGGATACCTGGGTGAACTTGCAAAAAGGGACGGCCAATTTTTATGGACAGACCATGCGCGATTCGAGGCAACATGGAATAGAAGGCAGTAATTTACGAAAAGCTTTTGAGATTTCTTCCAATATAGGCATTGCTTCCCTGGTAGACCGTCATTATAATAACAAGCGAAATGCACAACAATTCATTCATCGGTTGAAGCAATTTGGCTTATGTGATATCACTAATATTGAAATTCCAGGAGAGCCGAAGCCATATATTAAAAACGCTTTTGATTATGCACAGTTTTGGAGTCAGACTTCATTGGCTTGGATGTCTCACGGGTATGAGTTGCAAATTACTCCCTTGCAAATGTTGTGTTTTTATAATACCATTGGCAATGATGGTCGCAGAATGCGTCCTTACCTAGTATCAGAAATAAGATCAGGAGAAGAAGTAATACGGCGCATAAATCCAAGAGTGGAAATCGATCAAATAGCACGGCCTGCTTCTATTGAGAAAATGCAAATTTTGCTTAAATCAGTGGTAGAACAAGGTACAGGATCGCATTTAAAATCTGATTTAATTACCATGTCAGCCAAGACAGGGACGGCTAAAGAAGACTATTTCAAAAAAGATACTAAAGCAAAATATTTATCATCAATAGCCGGT
>JAHEJC010000219.1 GCA_024639065.1 Lewinellaceae bacterium
TTCAGAAGTAATAATTGTATCTCCCTTTTTAAACGTGATAGTGGACAGTGCTTTAGCGTAAGCGTCCGTGGCATTATTGGCAAACGCCACGTTTCGAGCGTTGCAATGAAGCAATTGTCCAACTTGGCTGTAAAATTCGGCTATTTCGCTATGCCTAATCTCCACTAATTTATAGCCACCCTCTTGTCCTTCAGCTTGAATATAATCTACTAGGCTCTGAGTTACGCTTCTCGGCATCAGGGATGAGCCTGCACTATTCAAAAACAGTTTATCCTGACATCCTGGTGTATCGTATCTAATTTTATTTATATCCATGGTTACCATATACTTTTTCAGTGTAATTATACGATGTTTATGATAATCCGTTCCTTCAGGGAAAATGCATTGTCAAATCAATAAACTGGTAATATCTGAAGTAACTAGTTGGTGATGCTCTTATAACCAGACACCAATTTAAAACTCCCTTCGAATCATTTGTTTACTTAAGACGCAATTACGATATTACTTATTAAAATAAAAAAATGATCAAGTATCATGAAGCACGTTTGGCCACTATATTTTGTCTTGGCATAGTTTTACTCCTCCTATCCAATTGTGAGTCATCAGATCCTACAAACCACCTCAACCTTGAGGAACTGAGCATTAAAAAAATTCATCAAGCTTATCAAAATGGAAATTACAGCAGTGAACAATTAGTGCAAGCTTATTTGAATCGGATTGCTAAATTAGATTCATCTATTAATTCTATTACCACCATCAATCCAAAGGCTCTTGAAATTGCTCAGGCCCTGGATGCTGAGTTACAACAAGATGGCGTTTTAAGGCCGCTGCATGGAATTCCCATGATTGTCAAAGATAATTTTAATACAAAGGGTCTGCCTACTACTGCAGGATCATTGGCCCTAAAGGATTTTATCCCTAATGAGGATGCTTATATGGTGGATCGATTGGTTAAAGCAGGCGCTATTATTATTGCTAAATCTAATATGGCTGAGTGGGCATTCAGCCCGATGCATACTGAAAGTTCGACTGCAGGTACAACCAAAAACCCATATAACCTATTGTATGTACCTGCTGGATCAAGTGGTGGCACTGCAGCAAGTGTTGCTGCCAACTTTGGGGTAATTGGGTTAGGTACTGATACCGGCAATTCGATACGTGGTCCTTCCTCGCACTGTGCATTGGTAGGATTTAGATCCACGCTGGGTTTAACCAGTCGCAGTGGTATCGTTCCTTTATACCTGCGTAATGATGTAGCTGGACCCATGTGTAGAACCGTGGAGGACGCTACCAGAGTCCTAGAAATAATTGCCGGGTATGATCCATTAGATCCAATGACCAAATATTCGGCAGATAAAATACCTCCTAATTATACTCAATTTCTTCGGCCAGATGGACTGAATGGATCCAGGATAGGGGTACTCCGAACATTGAGTGAACAAAATGTTCATGCACAGATTAAAAGGCTATTTGAACAAGCTTTGGCCGACATGCGAGCACAAGGTGCGGAAATCATAGATTCAGTAGAGATACATAATTTTGCTAAATTGCGTCAAAACCAATGGTGTGGAGAATTTCGCAAAGACATTGAAGCCTACCTGACTACCTATGTTAAAAGTGATGACTTAAAATCGCTGGAAGATATTATTCGCGTAGGAAGTGCCTCCGATTTCGCATCTTCCCGTTTAAATTCTTTCTTGACCAGGACCGGAAGAGGCAATAACCCAGAAATTCCATGCTTGGATCCTTATACAGATCAACTTAGGGTTGCTTTCCGAGAAGCCATCGAGATGAAGATGGACTCGCTAAATCTGGATGCAATCGTTTATCCCACCTGGAATCAAATTCCTGCTAGGTTGGATTCATTCTCTGTGGAATATCTAGGAGATAATAGCCAGATCATTGCCCCCCATACCGGACAGCCTGCGTTTACAGTCCCTATGGGATTTAGTCAGGACAATTTACCCGCTGGTATTCAATTTTTAGGTAGAATGTATGACGAACCTACCTTAATTAAACTTACTTATGCTTACGAACAAGCTACGGAACATAGAAAAACCCCGGGTCTTAATTGAGGTACCTCACAGTCCCATTTGATATAAGGTTGCTTTGTATTTGGTGTTAACCGTACCATTCCAGAATCATTCTCTTTGCCTATAAAAAGATATTTCTAATATTGTAAAGTGTCCTTTCATCAATACTAATTGATAAATTTTTCAACATCAATATAATTGCCAGAAGAACTATATAGGTAAATGTTGCAGTCATATTCTACCTCATTTTGTAGAGAAAGATTTAGATTAACTTTATTTCCTTGCTTCTATGTTTCTGATTTAAATAACAGTTAGTTACTTACCAGCTATCTGAATCTTTTTGAACAAATAATTTTGGTTTTCATCTAACAACTGTATTATATATGAGCCTGATAATAAATCAGATACATCAAGATCCATCTTTTGATTAATACTATACTTTTGTTTAACAACTTGCCCTAATAGAGTGTAAATGACAATTTCCTTTATAGCCTGTTCTGATTCAATAAAAATTACATTGGAAACAGGATTTGGATATATTGCTGTAGTTCTTGTCAAAATATTATTCACTGCGGTTGAAGCACAATCAGCTTCAATGAGATTGATCTGATTATAAACGGGGCATCGATTTCTATCAATGGAAACAGCCAGTAAGGTATCATTCGAAAAAGGAACCGTAATAGAATTCTCTGATCCCAAAAGACTTCCTGAACCTAGATTAATATATTTATTGCTCTCTACATTTCCGGTTAATTCAATCTGTATTTGATCATCTTGACAGGCAAGACTTATGGATAGATCTGGAGTATTTGGAAAACAGTATTTGGACAATACTCCGGTTCTACCAGATTGGACCTGAAGATTGCCTTCAGGCGTAGGGTTGAAAATCGATCTGCTGGTTCGATTATGGGTAGAGCACATCAAAAGCTGATTGCCAGGCGTCAGAGCAAAATCATAAATTTGAGTGATACCGGCTTGAGTGATAGCGTTTGCGGCAAGCAAAGTGCCTTCTTTGCTATATTTAGATAAATAAAATTGGAGAGCAAAAAAGTCTTCTGGATCATTCTCTAACTGAAAATTAAATCCGGTTTTAGCGAAGGATTTTCCAAAGAGAAAAAAGTCCTCTCCATTAAATGCCAACCTGGTACTTATATCGGCTCCAAGTGTAGGATAACTTCTGACTTCTGCTATATCAAGGTTATCATTTATTACTAACCAAATGCGATTGCTTTCCCCATTTTCTAGAATAATAGAATCTGCATAAAATAAATCTCCTGACTCTATCCATAGATGAATATTTCCTTCGTCATCAAGTTCCATACCAATATATTCCTCACGGGAAGTACTTCCTAAATGTATATAATCTACTAATTGACCTTCAACATTCCATTTGGATAATAAGAAATCACGATCGTCATAGGGAATGATTGTAACCTGTATTGAATCAAAAGTGAAAGTTAATGTATCCCGAATGTTATTGACCATAAATACATTACCCTCCTGATCTACTTCTGCGCCGTAACTGAATTCGGATGCAAATTGTCGAGTAAGATTGTTATCTAATAAGACAGCGGTAATTAGATTCAACGCCGCATCATACACGGCTGCAAAAGGACTGCCAGCATTATTACCAGAAAGATTGAAAAACCCTTCAGAAAGATCGAAATCAAAAGTTCTGTTTATTCCTCCCGATAGCAATATCCTACCATCCTGCTGAACATCAATTTCCCTAATAAAATCTGAATTATTACCTCCTCCTATGGCATGAAATTCTATTAGATTTAGATTAGAATCTAATTTCATAAGAAAGGCATTAATATCATTCCTGGTGACCAACGTATCTTGAAATTGATCTATTATACTCTCGGAATGATTCCCCGCAATATAGATATTACCTTGGCCATCTATTTCCATTTGTTGAATCAAATTTCGAAAAAAATCATACGTGGTAGTATATTGATAGGTTGCAATTGGAATTTGATTTTGATCTATTTTTATGATACAAACCGTAAAGGAATCTATTGAATGTAATGTTAAGATGTCATTACCGTAATGATATTGGATTGAATCTTTATACTGAACTGCCAGATATTGAAATCCCGTGGTACTTTCCTGGGATTGCATATTAAGAATATTTCCCTCAATTTTATTTGCCCAGATATTACTTTGAGCAATTAAGCCAGCATTACTCAAAACCAAAAAACTTAATAAACTTAAAAAAGATCGGATGATTAGTTTCATATTGAATTAATTAAATGTTTTAAAGTAAGCCCCAAAGCTGCCATTTATTTGACATAAATAAAATTAGCTAGAGGGGACAAAAAGGGGACAATATTAGATATTACCATAAAAGGGTTGATAAATACAGATTTTTACAACTTAGATTTAATTTCATAATAAGAATAGAGAAATTATAAAAGAGAATACTAATTAGGTAATATGAACAATTATTTAACAATAATATCTATGTTAAAGGATTAGCACCTTTCAACAAATGAGCATACCCTAGCCAACCTTTAATTCTTTATCAATTTATAAAAAGATACATTAAAATTGCTGGTATGCAGTATCGAAATGAAATAAATACCTGCACCCAAAGTAGAGGTGTCCACATAAATCGGGCTTTCCGCATTCGAAAAATCAACTACTTCTTGGCCTAATTGATTAAATACTTTCACTTCAAAATTGGCCAAATCGCCCTTAATTACTACCAAGTCCGTAAAAGGATTGGGATAAACTGTTATTTCATTTGGTGAGGTTATCAAGTGACCATTGCTAGTAACCAATCCATGTTCGTAAGCGCCGATATCAATACTATCTCCTGCTATTGACCGGGAAGAGGCTCCTGTTGGATGCTCATAAGCCTTTTCAGGAGTTAATGAGAACAAACTGACGTCGGGTACAACCATACCGTGATCAATTGCCGGCGAGCTTGTTGTTAGATGATAATCATAATTGGGTTCATCCAGAAACTGGAGTGTAGCTACATCGTTGGATGCAAAATTGTTACTGACAAATGTAGCATTACCATTCTCGATATTGGTCCCACCCGCAAATATATTGTTTGCAATATAGGCTACTGAAGTACCCGACTTAATATCCAAATATAAATGCGAAGCAGTCCGTTTATTCACAAACGTATTGTTGACCACATACAATTCATGGATTGCTCCTCCCGCTAACCCTTCCAATCCATATCCAATCAAATTACTATTTGGTGCATTGGGTCCTTGCATGAACAGATTAGCCATTAGGATAGAAAAACCTCCTTCCGATAAATCAACTAATCGGCTGGAGTTACCGGATGACTCATCCATGATTCGGTTATAATAGATATAATTTTCTTTTGCTCGTGATTTGAGATTATGACCTATGTTAGTATGATGAGAATAGTTGTATCGAAATGTGAGTTTATTAACTCGTCCGATATATAGATTGTGGGAAAATCCATCACCGAATCCACCATGTGAAAACTCAGTGAATTCGATCAAGATATCACCAGTTCCCGGATTCGAAGTCAATATACCATCTTCGTTATTATGAAAATAACAATATCTTACTGTCAAGCCTGTCCCATCTAAGCGGATACCTGCTCCATTTTTGTCTGGTACCGAAGCATCAAAAAATCCAATATTTTCAACGATGATGTTGTCTCCCGATAATACCCAAATTCCTTTTCCCAATATGTACGCACCATTGGCGTAAAGCTTAGGCATTGAGTCAACACCTCGAATCAACAGGTTGTCGTCACTCCAAACTGCTAACGACGCCTGTCCGCTATAGGTTCCACCATAAATTTCAATGGTATCACCTGGTTGAATGGTATTGTTTCCACTATTGTAAAGCGCATTAGGTGTTGCATAAGTCTTTCCTTGTCCTACTTCAAAGATAGTAGCAAATGTCCTAAGCGGTACCCCTAGTACCATTACAAGTAATATGAATCGCTTCATTAATAATTGGTATAATTTTAAGAAATCAATAAAGCATACCTGTACGTAAGACGGGCTCTAATTTAAAAACTGCATATCGTCTTATTTATTATCGACCGGGTTCATTCTTCTCAGTCAAGAAGTTAAGAGCTTTAGAAGTCTAGCTTTTTTTTCGATTCGTAACTTAATTAACTTAGCCAGCCTAATGAGCCGTTTAAGAGTCCAGCCATTCAAGAACCTCTGGGACCGGTTCTTCGAGTCTCCTCAGGAACCGATGACTATGAAGTGCTAATTATCTGCTTAGCACAAAGCTTTTTCCGTAAGCTGATTGATCCTTAGCATGCAGAAGTTAACGGTTTGAGGAGTTTAGATTTAGTAATTAGCAACTTAGTCAACTTAATGAGGCGGGTACGACTCCAACCCTACGAACTTCCTCAGGAACCGGGAATTTTTACTTCTAATCCCGATGATAATTCTCTTTGTCAAAAGGAACTTCAAGTAAATCGCCAATATGCCCGGATCGTCTTTTAAAAACATCCAATCCAAACACTACTTTGTCGGGTTCAACAAATGCAAAGGTCTTCAACAACCGGTCCCACAAGGAGAAGATATTTCCGTAGTTAGTATCCGTTAGTGGTTGTTCATTATGATGGTGTATACGGTGCATGGCCGGAGTCACGATGACATGACTCATCAATTTATCAATGGCTGGTGGCAGCTTTAAATTCGCGTGATTAAACTGAGACAACAAGGCGGAGATACTTTGATAAAGCATGACCAACCAGATAGGAGCCCCAGCTATCAAAACGGCCAAGGTTGTAAAAACAGCCCGAAATACGCTTTCTCCGGGATGATGTCTTAAGGCTGTCGTCGTGTCCACATTTTCATCACTGTGATGAATGACATGAAACTTCCACATCCAGTAAACTTTGTGCTCAATGAAGTGAATAAGATAAGCGCCTACAAAATCCATAACCATTAAACCTAGTATAATTTTAATACTAAGCGGCCAGTCAGCAATCCATTGAAATAAACCAACCTCCTGGGCTACTACCCAATCACTCGTTTTGACAATAAGAAAAGCAAACGCCAGGTTGATGAGTAAGGTGGTTACCGTAAAAAAAAGATTAACTCCTGCATGTTTAACTTTGCGATATTGCATATGGATAATGGGGAGCACTCCTTCCAAGATCCAGAAAAAGATTATTCCCCCCATTAAAAAGAGCGTGCGATGAAGAGAGGGAATACTTTCAAAATACTGTATAATACTGTCCATACTATTTAATTAATGTATACAAAGTAAGAAAAAGCTAGGGTGAAATTTTATAAATCGCTTCCAAGTTAAGTTTTGACCTTAGGAGATCCAAAATAAATTTGTCGCTTAAAATGCTATCTCTTAGAGGTTATTTTCTTTTCTTTTTCCGCTTTTTTTCAATGGATTCGATTTCTTCAATCAGGCCTTTATAATCATATGTCCGTTCTCTTTCTATATGCAATGTTTCGTCATAGGCATCTTTCGAAAAGTCCAAGACGTTGATTTCTTGCTTCAATAATTGCTTAATCGATGCTAATTTCTCCATTTCATCTTCAGCACAAAATGAATAAGCCATTCCTCTGACACTCCCTCTACCTGTCCTACCAATCCGATGGATATAATTTTCAGGATCATCGGGTAGATCATAGTTCACCACAATTTTAATTTGCGGTATATCAATTCCTCTGGCTGTAACGTCAGTGGCCACGAGTAAATTGATTTGTCCGGATTTATATTGGGATAAGACCTCTGATCTTTCGGCCTGCGTTTTATCACCATGAATCGTCATTGCTTGAATGTTTACGCGTTGCATTGCTGCTGCTACTCGCTCGGCTCTCACTTTGGTTCTTACAAATGCAAGAATCTTAACGTCCGGGTTTTCTTGGATCACCCTTTCTAAAAAAAATCGCTTGTGATCCATCTCCACAAATAAAACAAAATGGTCCACATTCTTGGAGACCGGGTCCTTTGGTGATATCTGAATTCGAATCGCATTTTGTTTCACAATCGAATATGCGGTCTTCTTAATCTTTTCATTAATGGTTGCGGAGAAAAACAGCGTTTGTTTTCGATTCGGTAGTTTTCTAATTACGTCATGGATGTCTTTAATAAATCCTAAATCCAGCATATAATCTGCTTCATCCAAAATTAATATCTCAATACGATGAGTCTTCAGATACCCTTGGCTTATTAAGTCAAACATTCTTCCTGGAGTAGCAATTACAATATCCATCCCCATATTTAATTTTTGAATTTGAGGATCCTGCGCTACGCCTCCAAATATGGCTGCAGATTTAACCGTAGTAAATTTAGCTATGCTTTCGAAAACGTTATTTAATTGAATCGCCAATTCATGCGTAGGTACTAACACCAGGGCTTTGACGCCATCTGATCTCCGTTGTGTCTTTTTCCCCGCATAAATCATATCAATGATGGGAATGGCAAAAGCGGCCGTTTTACCCGTACCGGTTTGTGCGATCGCTAATAAATCTTCGCCTTTCAGAATATTCGGAATAGATTTATACTGAATATCAGTGGGCCTTTTAAAACCCAGTTGGGCAAGTCCTCGCTTTATCTTTGGATCGAATTTGTAATCTTCAAATTTCATAATCAAGTAAAGATACATGCTACTTGTTGAAAACAGCATTACATTTGCCTCCTAATCAAAATTAGCCCAATTAGTTAAATCAAAAATCAAAATAAGGCTACCTTGGAAAATATTCCAGATCAAATCATTTTGAATTAATATTTGCCTGTATGCTTAAGGAGATAGATATAAAAGTACCACCAGAAAAGATAACAGATGATGAATATGTGCAGCTGGTCATTCAAAAAAAAATCAAAAAATTTTCACCTCTTTTTTACATCATACTTAAGCGCTCTATTGATGCCAGAGGAGACCAACCCGTATATGTCTTACGTGTAAGAGTATCTAATGAAGATAATTTACAATCAGATGCCCAAGCCATTAAAGTTCATTATCAATCAGTCTCCAATAAAAAAACAGTTGTTATTGTCGGTGCCGGACCAGCAGGATATTTCGCCGCCCTTCAGTGTTTAGAATTAGGATACCGGCCTGTTATCCTCGAACGAGGAAAAGATGTACGTGCACGAAGACGAGATCTCAAATCCATTCAACAAGATGGGATCGTCAATCCACACAGTAATTATTGTTTCGGAGAAGGCGGTGCGGGAACTTACTCCGATGGTAAGCTTTATACCCGTTCTAAGAAACGGGGCAAGATTATCAAGATCTTAAAAATCCTGGTGGATCATGGTGCTCCTGAAGACATTTTAATTGATGCTCATCCCCATATTGGTTCCAACAAATTACCGCAAATCATTTCAAATATTCGGAATACAATAGAAAGCCATGGAGGAGAAGTATTATTTGATCACCACGTTACTGACCTTATTATACAGCAAGAGCACTGTCAAGGGATCGTGGTAAATAATGATAAGCGCATCAAAGGAGATTATTACATGCTAGCAACTGGTCATTCGGCCAGAGATATTTTCAAACTATTGGCTAGCAAGAATCTATTTATTGAAGCTAAGGATTTTGCGCTGGGGATCCGCGTCGAGCACCCTCAAGAATTGATTGATCAAATCCAATATAACCAGCATCCCAGACATGAAAATTTACCTGCCGCTTCGTATAGCCTAGTTTCCCAAGTAAATGATATAGGTGTTTTCTCTTTTTGTATGTGCCCCGGCGGACTGATCGTTCCAACAGCCACCGCACCAGGAGAAATTGTAGTTAACGGAATGAGCCTTTCCAGAAGAGATTCTCCTTTTGCCAACTCAGGTATTGTCACCGCAATTTCTACCGGCGAACTAAATGAACAAGGTTATGGTGGAACTTTTGCCGGTATGAATTTTCAAGCGGAAGTGGAACATTCATTATTTAACTATGGAGATGGATCACAGAAAGCACCAGCGCAAAATTTAATAGACTTTGTGAACGGAAAAGATCATTTAGATCTAAATGAAAGTTCTTACATACCAGGATTGTACAAAGCACCACTGCATGAACTACTGCCAAATTTTGTTTATGAAAGATTAAAATTTGGTTTAGCTTCCTTTTCTCGAAAGTTGAATGGCTACTTTACCGATGAAGCCAATGTTGTTGCCACGGAAAGCAGGACCAGTTCGCCAATCAGAATACCCCGAAATAACGTTTCCTGTGCACACGTTGATATCAAAAATCTCTATCCTTGTGGAGAGGGTGCCGGTTATGCAGGTGGAATATTGTCAGCGGCTATGGATGGTCAA
>JAHEJC010000220.1 GCA_024639065.1 Lewinellaceae bacterium
CTTCACCTGGAATCACCCATTTCAAAAAAGATTCCTGATCCATCAAAGCCTCTTTTTCGGATACGGTTTGATTTACTTTTGCAAAAGCGATTTGATGATCTTTAATATAGTATTGAAGGGTGCGATCGAGCAGGAAATAGTAAACGGAGGGGTCATAATCTTTTGCGTTATCGTCCCAGGTTACCAGCTTCTTATAGTTAACCATGCGTTCAAATGGTTCGGCCAAATTTAAGGACAATTCATATAAAGTATCTGCATATTCCAACAGGTCCCGGGCTGACCAATCTTCCATTTCCTCCGGTCTAAAATCGGGATCATAGGACCGGTCTTTTATCCTCCAAGCGTTTTGTAGAAAATAGTTTTCCACTTTCTCCGCCAATATTGAATAGGTAATCGCTTTGCTATTCCCATTGATCAAGTCCAGCTTGGATATCAACCATTGGATAGAGCTGGTATTTTGATGTCCATTTAGATAAGTATGGTAATTCCATCCGCGTAGAATCGCATCACCCAGTTGATCCGGGTCTTTGCTACTTATTATATCAACAAAATGCGTATCCAGTTTATCCAAAGCGGATTTCCATAAACCTTTTTTTTCCAGATTGTCGATTTCTTTCCAAAGCTGTTCCAAATCAGTAACCGGTATATTCGTTTGACTTTCTTGTGATCCTTTGCAAAAAATAAAACCAAACATCATCAAAATAAGCAAGACTTTCGTTATGTTCATTTCCTAGTTTTTATTGTAATGATGCTTTTAATAGATTTATTACATAATGATTGTCTTTATTAAGAAAGGATTAACACAATTTTGAGTTCCTTTTAAAGTGAATAATTTATAAACTTTAAAAAATAGAATGTTGATAAGTACCTACCTTAGCCTAACTTTTCAAATATTGATGTGATATTTAGAACTTAAACTTTGTCCCCATATACAAAAAAACATCCGCTCGAATAGTCATTTTGGTATGGACATTCCTTTTTTCACGGTATTAAATTGACAGGCATGTGATGAAGGAGCAATCTCCACGAATGATATAGCTATCTATACGGACGTTTTGAAGTGGCTATGCAGTCTGTACAGGGAGGTGGAGTCGTTTCATCTTTCTTTTTATATAACCTTGAAGCAGGTTGCATTTGGCCTGCCAAAAACAATGAGATCGATATTGAAATGACTGGAAATGCTAATTCCATTTATTTCACTACACACCATCCCGGAACTACTGAGCCTTCGCATTATGGAGAAAACTTTGAATATCGCTTCAAAGCTAGCGTTAATCTTAATTTCGTGAATTGGGGACCAAAATTATTAAGTTTGAAAGTCATTAATTCCTACTTACCCCTTAAGACCAGAGCTGTAACAAAACTTCTTTTTATCTTTAAAAATGACAGTCAGATTGAGGCGTGATTAATTAAAGGGTGTGAATGCTTTTTTGGGATCAACTCCATCAGCATTTGGTAATGGGTGCTTTAATGAAGACCGTTGGTGACGGTTCATTCGACTCTAAATAGAATAATAGAACTTCAAAAATTATTGAAACGGTGTTTTTAGTGCCATTTCTTTATATAAATTTTTAAAACAAATAAGAAGTACTGTCCGGTTAAAAACTAAACTAGAATTTCTTGAATATAAGATGAATGAATCAATTACAATAACATGACTTCTACCCGGAAACTTGCCGCGATTGTTTTTGCAGATATTGCTGGGTATACAGCGATAATGCAAAAAAACGAACACGAAGCACTGCAAATACTTAACCATTTTAGAAGTGATATTGATCGTTTGGTTCCTTTTTTTAACGGTGAGATCGTTCAATATTATGGTGATGGCTGCTTACTAATTTTTAATAGTGCCCTGGAGGCGATTAAATGCTCAGAAAAGCTTCAGCATTCATTAAAGAGCGACCCAGCAGTACCTGTTCGAATAGGTATCCACCAAGGCGATATAGTAGCTGAAAGTGGAAATATATTTGGAGATAATGTTAATATTACCGCAAGGATTGAATCTATGAGCATTCCCGGCTCCATTCTTCTGTCTGCCAAAGTACGAAGTGAATTAATCAATCAACCCGAGATAAAATTGGAATCTCTTGGGATCTATGAATTTAAGAATGTTGAAGATCCTATCGAAGTTTTCGCTTATGCTTGTGAAGGATTCCCTGTACCCAAAAAAAGTGAAATTACCGGAAAATTTAAAAGTCAGAATGAAGAAAAATCCATTGCTGTTTTGGCTTTTAAAAACCAAAGTTCTGACAACGAGCAGGAATATTTTAGTGAGGGAATCGCTGAAGAAATAATCTATGGGCTATCACAATTGGACAACCTCAAGGTAGCTGGTCGGATGTCCTCTTTTTCTTTCAAAGATTCAAATGCGACTTTGTTGGAAATTGCAGAACAGTTGAAAGTGAAACATGTACTGGAGGGAAGTGTCCGCAAAGCGAGAAACCGAATTAGAGTCAATGTTCAGTTAGTAAATGTTACAGATGGTTTTCAAATCTGGACGGAACGATTTGACCGGGAGATGGAAGACATTTTTTCTATTCAAGATGAAATTGCAGATAAGGTGGTTCGCAAAATGAAGTTAACGCTTCTTGGGCGCGAAAAAGGTCAGACCCTTATCAATCGAAAGACAAACGATGTACAAGCTTATGAGCTGTACCTGCAGGGAAGAAGTTATTTAGATAAAAGAACCAATATTGAACTAGCACTTAATTGTTTTAATGAAGCCATTGGAATGGACCCTGATTTTGCAGCCGCCTACACAAGTGTTGCCTATGCTTATTTTTACAAAGTAGTTTTTGATAACTACCCTCCCCGTGATGGTTTCCCTAAAGCAGCAATGGCTATTCAAAAAGCCCTTAGCTTGGACAACACCATTGCGGAAGCACATACCATGCAGGGTTTGGTGGATTTTTACTTCCATCACCGTCCGGAAAAGGCCCGGCAGGAATATGAGAGGGCTTTGTTGTTGCAACCAAATTATGCGGATACCTATCGGGTCAAAGCTTATTTCCATGTGATGTTGAATGAAAAGGTATTAGCAATTGAAAATGTAGAAAAAAGCTACGAATTAGATCCACTTAGCTTTAATAATAGTTTTAGCCGTGGGGATATCTATTACAGAACTAAACGATATGAAGACGCCATAAATGTGTTTGAGAATATGGCAAAAAAATACCCCCAGGTTGTTTCTATCAAAATGATGTTAGGAGTCATTTATTATTTGCTTGGGCACGCCGAAACGGCTAAATCTCTTTTTAGTGGGATTGATAAACATTCATTCAGCACAAACCTTTACAGCAATGACAGGTTTGTGGTTGCAGCTCGCCTGGGGGATAGGGAACTCACTAAAGGCCATTTAGAGTTTTTACTAAAATCCCGTACAGAAAAATGGATTTCCCCTACTATAATTTCGATACTCTATTTTTCCCTGGGTGAAAATAAAAATGGGATGCAATTACTCCGGCAAGCAGTCAAGGATAATGATCCAATATTACATATGGTAGACATCCTTCCTCTATGGGATGATTATAAGAGCCTTCCAGAAGTGAAAAATTTCTTAAGTTCTTGGCAAATTTCCATTTAAGTACTATAATTGTGGCCATATGAAAATAGGAATTATGGGCGGTTCTATTGCCGGATGTTTTGCCACTATACTTCTTAGAAAGGAAGGACATGAAGTAACTGTTTTTGAACGGTCAAAAAAAGAATTGGTAGGTAGAGGTGGCGGAGTCGGTGCCATTATTTCCTTAATGAAACAATTGCAGGAAGAGCGAATTCTTGAAGAGGATTTTCCTTGTTTTGAGATATCCAAAATGTCATTTATTTTTCATCTTCTCAAAGTGAGACCAGATTTTATAATCCAACCTCCTTCCTATTCAGACATGGCCTTGATCTTATCAATATTTCGAGATCTCTCGCATCCACCAGGCACTTTCTCCTTTAAGATTAAACCGAAATTGGTACTGACAAAAATCGTCAGTATCTTCATTCAGCAAGATGCCATGCTGGGCACACATAAAGTATAACGGTCACGCCCAGCAAAAGCTGGTCACATCGTGTATGACATTTTGGTTGAAATAAAAAAGAACCATGAAAATAAAGAGAATAGACCAAGAACTTTCTAGTATTCTGCAATATATGGTTGCGAATGAAAAGACCATAAATGAAAAGCTTTCCGAAGTTCATGAAGATTACAAGTTAAGTGCAAAAAATTTGTACAGATATTTGATGCTGAGAAGTTTTGATTTAAGAAAGTATCATGATACGCTTTCTGACCTTGGAATTTCTTCAATGCGTACAGCAGAAGGATACGTATTTTCTAATCTTCTTAATGTAGTCAAGAATTTAAGACTTATTCAAAAAACGCCTTTTAAAATAAATTCTGATATTGAAATAGTTGGCTACAAAAAAAGCAAGAAACTACTAAAGAAACATGCCAATAGCCTATTTAATGAAGCCCGAAAAAAGCATTTTACAGAAATAATGGTTACACTCCCTAATGAAGCAGCAGAGGATAAAGAAATTATCAAAGACATGGTTTTAAACGGAATGGAAATAGCAAGAATTAATCTTAGCCATGGCAGTTTAGACGATTGGGATAAAATGGTAAAAATTATCCATGAAGTTCGAGAAGAGACGCAACAAGAAGTGAAAATTTATATGGACCTATCCGGCCCTAAAATTAAAACATCCACTATTGAAATTCATGGTAAAAACGGTAAAATAAAAAGTGGAATTCCTATAAAAGTAGGCGAGCATATCTTCCTTACTAAAAGAGAAACACTAGGTAAGAAATCGAAATTTGGAAAAGCCAATGAACAACTTGAAAAAGCAGAAGTTGGAGTTTTGCAGCCTGAAATTATTGATGATGCCAAAGTTGGCGACGTTGTACTATTTGACGACGGAATGATAAAATCTAAAATTATTGCTAAAAAAGTTGATGACTTAGAATTGGTAATTACCGATTGTTATAAAACGAAATTATCCTCTCATAAAGGAATAAACCTTCCCAGCACAATACTTAAATTACCCGCATTAACAGAAAAGGATATTGAACACTTACCGTTCGTTTGTCAGCATGCTGATATTGTCGGATACTCTTTCGTAAGAACGGCAGCGGATGTCAAAAAGTTATATACTGAACTCAGAAAAAATGATGCAGAAAATCTAGGAGTTGTTTTTAAAATTGAAAATCGAGAAGCATTTGAAAATTTACCAGATATTCTATTTGAAGGAATGAAGCGAAATAAAATTGGAATAATGATAGCAAGAGGCGATTTGGCCGTAGAAATTGGGTTCGAGCGAATATCAGAAGTTCAAAACCAAATATTATGGTTGTGTGAAGCAGCTCATGTACCGGTTATTTGGGCTACTCAAGTACTTGATAATCTAGCGAATACTGGGATACCCACAAGAGCTGAAATAAGTGATGCAGCCAAAGGAGCACAAGCAGAATGTGTTATGCTTAACAAAGGACCTTTCATTAACGATGCAATAAAAATTCTAAAGGAAATACTCATAAGAATGGAAGGGCATTCCTTTAAGAAAAAAAATGAACTTAGGAGACTCAATATTTCAAAAAAATATTTTCAACGAATGAATAAAATACAAACTACAACCAATCGAGAAGTCGGCCTTAACAACATTAACTAAAGGAGCGTCAGCCCACAACATAACTGACAATAAAATCCGGATGACTTCCCTTTAGGGGTAGAGGGAAGGCAAAATTTATCAATCTATGCATAATCCAAGACGCGCCTCTTCTGCGAAGACAGAAATAATTTAACCGTCATTTCTGTTAGATTTTTTTCACATCATTATGGTCAATGCACCGGGAGATATTGTGCCAACATTTGGTGGGCTGGACGAACCAACAATCAGTCCCATTTCAAGTATTTCTGCCAGTTATGTTGTTCTCGGAAGCCGAGAACCTCACGGATTTTACGATTTGAAAACAAGGCCTCATGCTTCCCTAATTCGCGAGTAATTGGTACATCAGGGAAGAATTGTTCGGCCAATTCTTTGCTAGGTATAATTGCACCGTTCTGATCGTTTCCAGCATTAAAAACCTGATAACCAAGGCCGTCTTTTTGCAAACATAAATCCACGATCTGTCCCAGGTCGCGCGCATCAATATAACAGAACGCATTTCTTCGGCGCACTTCAGGGTTTTTGAAGTAATCCGGAAACAATTCTGCGTATTCGTGAGGCTCTATCACATTTCCGATACGAAGAGCATAAATATCAAAGCCGGACCGGCGCTGAAAGCTGCGTGCCGTTTTCTCATTTACCACCTTGGATAATCCGTAGCTATCCATGGGATCAACGTCATAATCCTCTTCCAAAGGCAACGCAATAGGATTGGTTTTACCATCTGAAAAACAAATGCCGTAGGTGGTCTCTGACGAGGCAATGATAATCTTTTTGATTCCAAGCTTAACAGCCGCTTCAATCACATGGTAAGTACCCATGGTGTTGACCCGAAAAGTTTCATTATCAGGATGGATTAAGATCCTGGGCACGGCAGCAAAATGAACTACAGCATCAAATTTTGGTACACCATTACCTGGTTCCAATTCATCTAACCCGGCATACGAACTCATGGAATTAAATATTTGTCCGGAATCCGTAATATCAGCTACCAGATTATCCACTCTTGGGTGATCCAGAGGCACCAGGTCTACATTCAGCACTCTATGTCCCTGGTCGAGAAGGTAGGATATCACGTGCTTTCCTGCTTTTCCCGATCCTCCAGTAAAAAATATTCGCTTTTTTTTCATGTATTCTTATTAATTAATAATTATTCTATTTATCACCAACTGAGCGTGTGCCCTACATATTCCAAGTTAATTTCACAATTGGTGAAGCACAAATTTAGGAATAATTGAATACTATGTTTCGTGACAGTTGAGGCATGATTGATTTGAATTGATGCATATTTAATATTGGTAAGTCTGCCCTAATTATTCGGAAAATTCAATAAAGCGAGTTCTGGTTTAATTGGAACATCAATCAATAAGCATTTCTCTTTCATACGAAATGTTTACGTCCCTTCTTCAAATTATTACTACAATTAGAAGAATGAGCGAATTTAAAAACACTACCAGGTATTGGTTAGATTACCTCACCTGCCATAAAATGATGTGGTCCGCCTATTGTCCGGTCCTGTAGCACAAATCTCACAACCCCGATCCTTGCGGCTCTTAAGTGCGTTGCAGCCACTTCGGTGAAGGCAAGTATACGTTCATTAAACAAATACATTTAACAATGGTTAGCATTTCCTCCTAGCTAATTTTGAATTACTCAATGTTCCCTAACCGCCTGTATCCACGGTTCCTTCGCTTCGAGTTCTGCTACACTTAACTCATCGGGAGATCGCTCAGTCCTATCAGAGTGAGGCTCCTGGGGTATGTGATCCAATCCCAGCTCATTATAACAGTACTAAGTCTTACAATAACTAATTAGAAACATGGTTACCAAAAATCAACATTCAATCAATTAATACTTATATCTTCTTGGATAAAAAGAGAAGAGCAACGGCATAGGGCAGGAAGGAAATTGCTAAATTCGGATTAGGCCATAATGAATTAGGCCTATTCACTGGTGATAGATACAGGCTGAGGCATGAAAAGAGGATATCTGATCATCAATAACTTGGTTAATGTAATTAAGAAACAAAAAGTCAATATTCCTTCTAATAACAATTAGGGCTTAACTAATTGGGATAAAATAGTAATAATAACATGAATAATTCTAAGCAATCCGAATATTCGGAAATGATTAAGACTGCAAACAATCTTATTGATGCAATAAATAATTCTAAGACATCCTTTAGAAAGCAACTCTGGCAAAACATATTGCTTGGAGCTATGTCCGCTTTGGGAGGTGTTATCGCTTTGGCTATTTTGATTCCTATTGTCATTTACTTTTTGAGTCAGTTAGAGTGGATACCTGCCATTGGTGATTTTATAAAGAAAATTGTTGACCACATTCAAAGTATCAAATAGAATGAGAAAGTATAGAAATAATGAAAGTTTCCGAATGCCGAATAATATTTGGAATATTATTTTTTACGGTTTTCTGCCATGGATTGTTTCTGGGTGACCATTAATGAATGGTGAGTCTTATGATCATGAAAAATAAAATGAACATTAATCTAATTAAATGTTTTTCAACTTTGGTCGTAACTCTACCGCTGACTTTGTTAAGCCAAATCTACATTCCGCCTGCTTTTGATATGTCTGGTGGCAGTACCTACATTTTAAATAGTTATAATCAATCCAATACCGCTTATCCCCCAAATATGGCTATTCGGTTTTGCGGAGATTGTAACCAGTCAGGAAACTTTACAACGGAATTGACGGCAGAAGCTGAACACCGGGCCGGAGGGGGTGCCGGACAATGGAGAGGAGAAAATGATAATGGTGTATCTGTCCGAGGGGGTACTAATAAAACTCGTGCCAGTTTTCTTATGATATTAAATACCACTACACGTTCAACTATAAGTGTAAATTGGACCGTGAGAGATATTGTCACCAATCCAAATACAAATTATATTGAGTTGCAGTGGAGGATTGGAGGCAGTGGGGACTGGAATAATGTCAGCAATGATCTTTATCAACAAGGTACTACAACTTCTGGCACAATTTTCAATATTACTTTGCCAACATCCGCAGATAATCAATCCGATTTGAGAATACGGTGGATTTATTATGAAACGGGAAATGGTGCCAGAGATCGACTTGCCATTGATGATATTTTGATTTCTTCGGATGCTATCCTACCGCTAGAGATTGTTTATTTTGATGTATGGCAGTTGGATCGATCGATTCAAATTCAATGGATCGTTTCAGACCCTATGAACATTGATTATTTTAGGGTAGAAGAGAGTTTGGATGGACTAAATTTTTATTCAATTCAATCAATACCATTCAATCATCGGGAAAATCAATTGAAATATTCGTATACACATGCGACACCTGGTTATTCCAAACTATACTATCGAATTAATCAGGTAGATTTTGATGGGCAATCATTTTATACTGATATAAAGAATATTTCGGTCAAGAAAGAGAAGTATGTACAAATCTACCCCACCATAGCAAAGGAACAACTGTTTATTAATTTAACTGAGAAAACAGAAGTGCTCATTATAGATAGTCAAGGACGACTTCTTATAAGTAAACCTAACCTGACATTTTTCAATGTGATAGACATCAGTAAATTAATATCAGGCAAATATTATATCAAATTGGTGGACGCTCAAACCTCCAGTTTGTTTACATTTATTAAACTATAGATTGTTTTGGCTATGCCTAAAAATGGAGAAGCAATCAAGTGGCTATCTAATCATTATCCCAAGAAAAAAATGGGCTACTAGCCAGTAAACCTAAAACGGTAATTAGGTTCATGTTTATCCCAAAAATGAAGCACTTCTACAATCCATCGGTTGCTACCTTAGTGTTGAAGTTTTAGTACCTTGGAGTATCTCGATTGCGAATTTAAAATGTACTAATTTAGTAATAAGAGCAATTCCGATAATACCTCAAATTAGATGTTTAGATATTTTTTCAGTAGATCCTTACCCTCCATAACGGCCTCTCTCCCACTCGATTCGATTCCGTACCATCCTCGGTAACCCATATCGTGACACATTTTTATCATTTTGGCCGACAATTCTTCAGTGGGTTGGTTGCGATAAGACATTCCTACGGCCCAGGGTAACATCTTTTCAAGATAATCAACATTATCGAAATTGTCAGATGGCCTTCGCCAGTCCGGATAGGATCCGAAGTAGAGGTTATTCACTTCTTTCAAAAGTTTTACCATCCAGCCAGCATCATTTGAAACACCTCCATGATTTTCAATACAAATACGAATACCAGATGGTTGAGCATATTCCAAAAGCATGTTATAGGATTCAGCAGCCCACTTCAATGCCTCATTTTGGTCCACACCCTCAGGCCCCCGGCAATTGGTTCTGATGGCTTTGCAGCCCAGATAATGTGCTATGTCCACCCACTTTTGATGATTGATTACGAATTGTTTTCTTAATTCAGGCGTGGGTTCACACCCATCACCTTCACTGTCGATCATGATCAATACCATCTCTACCCCATGCTCAGCTGCGTTCTTTTTCAATTCATTGAGGTAGTTCACGGTCGGTACTTCAAATAGTGTATTTACAAATTCAATCCCATTCAAACCAAAATCTTCTCTGGCAATACGTGGAAAATCTAAATTCTTCCA
>JAHEJC010000221.1 GCA_024639065.1 Lewinellaceae bacterium
CTGATCCTTTCCATGTTTATAATTCGATTGTCACCTCATTCCGATCAAAATCCCTATCAGATGAAGAATTCAAAAACTCAATCAGCGTTCACCCTACGGCCAGAATTGATCCCCAAGTAATAATTAAAGATCATGTGAAAATAGGAGCCCATACTATTATACAAGGCCATACTTATATTGATCGATTTACTACGATTGGAGATCATGTTATTATTGAACCAAATTGTATCATTGGATCGGATGCATTCTATTTTAAAAAAGAAGAACAACGATATATTAAATGGACTTCTGGTGGCAGCACACATATTATGGATCAGGTAGAAATTGGTGCGGGAACGACTATTAATAAAGGGGTTTCATCTGAAACCCGTATTGGAACAGGAACTAAGATTGATTGTCAAGTCCATATTGGACATGGTTGTAAAATAGGTGCTAATTGTCTTATTGCTGCTCAAGTGGGGATCAGTGGAAAAACTAAAATTGGAGACAACTCGATACTATATGGTCAGGTAGGCGTTGCTCAAAATCTCGAAATCGGCTCAGATGTGGTGATCCTGGCAAAATCCGGCGTCGGAAAAAACATAGCATCAGGTAAAACTTACTTTGGAATTCCGGCTACAGAAGCATTTCAAAAAAATAGAGAGTTGGCCAGCTTGAGACAATTACCCGATTTGTTGAGAAACTTAAAGAAATAATTTAATTCAATACTTCTTCGGTATTTTGCATTTGGCCGTTACCTGCCGTCATCACTTGCCCCTTAAATTTTCCTTTGCTTAAGACTTCAACACCTCTCCATTCTTCGCCACAGCTATTGTGAATTAAACCTCCGTCAATGATTAATTGTCCTTTAGGAAACACGGTGATTTTTCCTTGAGCTGGCATGGAGGTCCTGCATTTAATTATTAAAACACCACCATTAAGAATCGAGACATTCCCTTCCAGGTCATGTTCAAAATCCCAAATAATGGAATCACGAACTTCTATACTTTTAGTGGAATCGAGTTTACACCATGTAGGGATTAATAGCTTTCTTGATCTGGAATTAATCCGATTCAAATTTTTGTGCAACTTGCCAATTTGACAGGGAGTAAGTGCATTTTGAAAAGCATTGTAATCCATCATATTATTTGAGGTAGGTGCTTCACAGGGAGGCTCGCCCGTTACATTCCAACAATTTTCATGCTTGGGTGTATCATCACATCCATCGGTACCCCAGGAATGAGAAAGGCCTAATACATGGCCTACTTCATGATTTACCAGTCCTAGATATTTTGCGGCAGATCCTCCATTTTCATAAAGACCAGCAATCTTAATAGATGTCCCTAAAGCTATTCCACACCAATCCGCTCGATAGGTTTTAGATTTAATACTATCCGGATGATGCGGCATGATGAATAGGTTTAAAATTGAATCTGCATTAAATTCATATTTGTTCGTTAGTGCTCTTGAATAATTATTCCGATTTTTACCTTGCTTAACGAAATAGTACAATTCATCATCAATATGTTCATATACCGCTCCTGCTAAGAGTTTCATCCTTAAATGGATAGGAAGAACTTCCGTTTTATTGTCAGCGGGTAGGTTCATTTTCTTGTTGTTAGACAACCCATAATTCATTGCATTGATTAATGCTTGGGCATATTCTCTAGCTGCTTGGCCTCTAAAATTTTCATCCATCTTTTTTGAATTCATGAAATGAACAGCAACACGAATGGTTTTTAAACTATATTTTTCTAAGAAATCTGGAGAAGGTATATATTTATCAATACTAATACATCCGATCCCTTCTGAAGAATTTTCCTTGCGTAAGGTTATAATATTGTCTTTTTCAACCCAGCTAGAAGCGTATTTGGGTTTACACCCTGATAAAAAGGAAATAAGTAGTATCAATGTGGTCCATTTAAAATTTTCCATATTTCAAACTTATTACTAAACTACTTTTTCTTTTAACACTTTCTTTAAAGCAAATAATTCATCCCGGTACTGTGCTGCCGAAATAAAATCTAATTCTTTAGCTGCTTTCCTCATTTTATTCTCCGTTTGTTGAATAACTTTTTCCAGCTGATCTTTGGACATGTACTCTACAATCGGATCTGCTGCCATATTGGTTTCTTCAGGTTCTATGTATGCTTTTGATTTGTTACGTCGAATATCTAAGATTGACTTTTGATTGATTATTTCTTCCTTCGATTTAAATATGGTGGTAGGGGTAATTTCATTTTCTAAATTGTATTCTGTTTGGATTGCCCTGCGCCGATTTGTTTCATCAATGGTTTTTTGCATGGAATCCGTGACTTTATCTGCATAAAAAATTACTAATCCATTGACATTTCTGGCAGCTCTTCCTGCAGTTTGTGTCAGTGATCGCTCGTTTCTAAGAAATCCTTCTTTATCAGCATCTAATATGGCTACTAAAGATACTTCTGGAAGGTCAAGTCCTTCTCTCAGCAAGTTTACACCTACCAAGACATCAAAATTTCCCAGTCTTAGATCTCGAACTATTTCCACACGATCCATGGTATCCACTTCTGAATGGATATATCTAACATTGATTTGTAACTTGGCTAAATATTTAGTCAGCTCTTCTGCCATGCGTTTTGTTAAGGTAGTAACTAACACTCGTTCGTCTTCTTCAATTCTTTGATTTATTTCATCTAGCAAATCATCTATTTGATTGATACTAGGACGAACTTCAATAGGTGGATCGAGTAATCCTGTAGGCCTGACAATTTGCTCAGTAATCACTCCTTGAGTCTTCTCCAATTCATATTCACCTGGGGTCGCACTTATAAAAATTATTTGGTGTACCAGTCCTTCAAACTCTTCAAAATTCAATGGCCGGTTATCTAATGCTGATGGTAATCGAAACCCATAATTTACCAAATTTGATTTACGTGCTCTGTCTCCTCCCCACATGCCCCGTACTTGAGGAATTGTTGCATGACTCTCATCGACAACGATTAAATAATCATCCGGGAAATAATCAAGAAGACAGAATGGTCTGGTTCCCGGTTTTCTACCATCGAAAAATCTTGAATAGTTTTCAATCCCGTTACAATATCCTAGTTCACGCATCATCTCCAAATCAAAATTGACTCGTTCTTTTATTCTTTTTGCTTCCAGGTAGCGACCGTCTTCTTCAAAGTACTTTTCTTGCATGATCATCTCATCTTGAATTTTGTCAATTATAAGATGAATACGATCTTTTGGTGCAACATATAAATTTGCTGGAAAAATGGCAGCATGATCCAATTCCATTATCCTTTTTCCAGATTCAGTTTCAATCTGCTCAATAGATTCTATTTCATCTCCAAAAAAAGTAATGCGATATCCATAATCCACATAAGGTAAGTTGATATCCACGGTGTCACCTTTAACTCTGAATTGACCTCGTTGAATAGCCAATTCTGTTCTGGAATACAGACTTTCTACCAATTTATATAAAAATTGATTTCGAGAAATAACCATACCTTTGCTGATCCGATTTATACTGGTTTTATAATCTTCAGGATTCCCCATTCCATAAATACATGAAACCGAGGCAACAATTATTATATCTCTTCGACCTGAAAGTAAGGTAGAAGTGGCTCTCATCCGCAATTTATCTACTTCTTCATTAATGGATAAATCTTTTTCGATATACGTATCCGATACATGTATATAAGCTTCCGGTTGATAATAATCATAATAGGAGACAAAATATTCTACCGCATTATTGGGAAAGAACTCTTGGAATTCTGAGTAGAGCTGAGCCGTTAATGTTTTATTGTGGGTAAGTACTAACGTCGGCCGCTGTACTTCATGGATTACATTTGCTATAGTAAAGGTCTTGCCAGAACCGGTTACTCCTAATAAAACTTGTGCTGGCTCGTCATTGTTGATACCAGCAACCAGTTCTTTTATTGCATTGGGCTGATCGCCCGTCGGCTGGTATTTGGATATTAACTCAAATTGCATAGTAAAATAATTGTGCTGTATACAACAACGCACTATATAATAATAAGTGCGCATATACCTATAAATAATTTCAATATATCTTTGTTCACTTATCCCTTACGCATGAATTCAGAAATTTTTTATCGCAAATTTGGAGATACAGGACCTCGCCTGATTATAATCCACGGATTATTTGGCAGTTCCGATAGTTGGCAATCACTAGCAAAATCTTTTGCAGACACTTTTCAGGTATTCACAGTAGACTTAAGGAATCACGGCAAATCATTTCACAGTGATGAATTCAATTATACTTTAATGGCTGAAGATCTATTTAACTTTTGGGCTGATGAGATCATCGAACCTTGTTATTGGTTGGGTCACTCACTCGGTGGCAAAGCGGTTATTCAATTGGCCCATCTGTATCCCGAAGTGGTAGCAAAAATGGTTGTTCTTGATATTGCCAATAAAAAGTATCCCCATAGACATGAGGATTACTTTGAGGCCATGATGTCTCTTGATCTAAAACAAATAGAAAATCGCGAACAAGCTGATCAAAAGCTCCTAGATTTAATTCCAGAATGGAAAATCAGGCAATTTTTATTAAAAAACCTGCGGAGAGAAGGAAATGGCGGCTATCAGTGGAAGTTTAACTTAAAAGCATTATATAATCACTATGATGAAATATTAGATAAAATAGAATTTGAGAAGATTTATACTGAGACGATGTTTATCAAGGGGGGGCTCTCTGATTATATTTCGGAACCTGATATTAAATCAATACGAGTTTCATTTAACGATGCAAAAATTGTTACCATTGATGAGGCTAGTCACTGGGTGCATGCTGATCAGCCATTGAGGTTAATTCAGGAGGTAAAGAATTTTTTGATTTAAAGATTTGTTAATCAAACAATAAAAGAGTCACTCCTACTCATTAATATAATAGATTTAAAATATAATCGAATAATTTATGAAACGTATCTTGCTCATCTTTCTGATAATTCCGCTTATATCCTTTGTGGAAGTTCCGAATAATAAGTATTTCGAAATCAGCAAAAATCTTGAAATATTTACCAATTTGTATAAGCAACTCAATATTGATTATGTAGATGAATTGGATCCTGGAGGGCTAATGCGGATATGTATTGATGCTATGCTCGTATCGCTGGATCCTTACACGAATTATATTTCTGAGTCCCAGATTGAGTCGTATCGATTTCAAACCGAAGGAAAATTTGATGGTTTAGGCGCTCAGACCAAAGTTATAGATGACATGGTCACTATAACGGACATATATGATGTTTCCCCAGCAAAAACAGCAGGACTTAAAGTTGGTGATCAAATTATCTCTGTTGATGGTAATGCTACTGAGGGTATGTCAAAAGAAGAAGTTAGAAAACTTATGCAAGGAGCAGATGGCACTAGCTTCAACGTAATTGTAAAACGAATAGGTGAGAGGAAAGAACTTCCTTTTACGGTGCAACGAAGTCAAGTAAACGTAACCAATGTACCATATAGTGGATTTGTCGCAGATAGTATTGGATATGTCATCTTAACCACATTTACCCAAAATGCAAGTAAAAATATTGTAAAAGCAATTAAGGAGCTGAGAACAGAAAATCCTGATTTAAAAGGATTAGTTTTCGATTTGAGGAATAATGGAGGTGGGCTATTAATGGAAGCTATCAATGTTTCGAACTTATTTATTCCAAAAGGGGAAGAGGTAGTGACGACAAAAGGAAAAGTGAAGGAACGCTCTCGGACCTATAAGACGTTAAGTAATCCCCTGGACTTAGATATTCCACTTACTATACTAACCAATAAATCCTCGGCTTCCGCTTCCGAAATTGTCGCTGGTGTTTTACAAGATTATGACCGAGGTGTAATTATTGGTCAACGCTCATATGGTAAAGGACTGGTTCAAATTACCAAAGACATTGGTTATAATTCAAAATTGAAGATTACCACTTCGAAGTATTACATACCAAGTGGGAGGTGTATACAAAGTGTGGAGTATGCTGATGGTGAACCTAAGGATATTCCGGATTCAATTCGCACTTCCTTTAAAACAAGAAATGGAAGACCTGTATTGGATGGAGGAGGGATTACACCAGATGTAAGTTTGAAACATGCAGAAATATCGGAAATCTTAAAGCAGATCAAAAGTGAAAATTTGATTTTCAAATTTATTAATCAATGGACCTTAAATAACCCAACGATTTCTACTTACGAAGATTTTGGTTTTAATGAATATGATAAGTTTTTAGCTTTTTTGAACGCTCAAGGATTTGAATACAAAAGTACGGCTCAATCAAAACAAGAATCTCTTTTAGCCCATCTTCAAGAAAACGATTATGGTACGGATTTGATTGATGAGGTAACTGCATTGCACCAAAAAATTAAATCATCTGATGATAAAGCCCTTGAAGCTAATAAAATAGAGATCATAAATGATATCGAGATGGAAATTGTGAAAAGATATTACGAGGAAAAAGAAAAAATTCTTTTCACGCTAAAAAATGATGTTGAAGTCCAAAAAGCAATTCAAATCATTACAAATTCAAGCGAATACGATAAGCTATTAAAATGATTAAACATTCATAAAGCCCTGGATATTACATATAGACACCTCTGGGCCCTGTTGTTCAGTAGTGGTGAGTAGAGGAAAAGAAGTAAAAGCCTTTTTAGACAGCAAGGAACCCAATACTCATGCTAGCATTATTACCATATTAATTCAAGAAACTATCCTAGAGGCAGGGGTTGAATTACGAGATATGCAAGCGGTAAACTGCTGTAAAGGCCCAGGATCCTTTACAGCGCTTCGAGTTGGACAATCTGTCTGTAAAGCAATATGTTTAACACAAAATATCCCTTTATTGGCTTCTGATGCCTTTACCCTATTGATAAATAAACATTTAGCAATAAAAGCTGATTTTATCTTTTCATTAATAAAAGCCAGGAAGGATGAAGCATATTGTGCTTTATTTGACCAAAAAAGAAATATGATTAGGGGGCCTTCTAGTCTTGAAATCCACAATCAAGAATTTAATACCTTAATCCATAAGTATAGACCATTTATAATTGCTGATCATTTGTTTGACTACCAGATTCCGGTTCAATCACAGATTTCTTCTTATTCTGCCTTAGATCTCGTTCACCTTGGACTAAAAGGTTATAAGAATAAAACCTTTGAAAACATTTATACTTTTTCTCCATTATATATAAAGCCACCTAATATTACTAAACCTAGAAATCGCAAAGAATAACTACACATATTTAACTTTTGTATATAGAAGGATGTTGAATATAATGCATTATAGTTTAAAAAATTTTATAATAAGAGAGTTTGGTACAGTTTTGGTTGATGTAAAAGCGATTCCGTGATCGTAAAACCATAACTTATGAAAAAGCAAAAAAACGAAATCGTAACATTAAAGAAAGGAGGCAAAGAAATCCAGCTTGACTATGCGGATTTGAGAAAAGCTGTGCTGGTACTCAGAGCGGTGAATCACAAATTGCGTCAAAGAATCATAGATTTACTCGAGGAGAATGAATCGATGACTGTAACTGACATCTATATCAAGCTAAGACTAGAACAATCTGTAGCATCTCAGCATTTGGCTATTCTCCGCAGAGCGGGAGTAGTGACCACTGAGCGACAAGGAAAGTTCATTTACTATGGCATAGATCGAGAAAGACTTGCTCAAATTTCTAAACTAGTTGAAGAATTAGTAGATTAAACCAAATCTTTACACTAATTATTATAACTAGCTCATAATCAGTTTATATTTTAAGATATAGATTGGTTTTGTAGTTTAAATTATAGGATTGGATATACAATTTTACTTCAATCAATTACAAATTGTATTTTTTTTTAATATTTGTTTTGTAATATTAAAATAATATAACCATATTTGTTGAAGCTAGACTATATTTTAAATCTCTATAATTTAAAACTACAACTGTATTATGAGAAAGACTAAGGTTACTTTTAACAATGAGAAACTCAGTGTTTCTTCCGAAATAATGAGAGCTCTAGCCCATCCCTTACGTCTTCGAATTTTGGCATTTATTGACAAGCACGAAACAATCAACGTAAACAAAATTTACAATTCGCTTAAGATCGAGCAGTCAATTACTTCTCAGCATTTGCGTATTCTTAGATTAGCTGGTGTAGTAAATCAAAAGAAGGAAGGTAAGTATGTACATTATTCGATTTCTTATCCACTAGTACAAAAAGCAGTGAAAGCAATTAATAATTATTTGGGAAAATAATGTAAAAATTTCCTGAAGAAAACGTAAAACTGGTTTCCTCTCATCCTGAGGTAACCAGTTTTTTTTTCATTTTATTAAACAAACCCCCCTTCATTTATTTACTTAATTTCTGACAATATTTATTGCGATGAGGCAAAAAGTTTACAGTTTTTCAATCTTAATATGGGTAAGCGTCTGTGTAGGTTTTTCACAAACACCAGTTGGCATCTGGAAAACAATCGATGATAAAACGGGCGAAGCAAAATCACATGTCGAAATATACAATAATGATAATGTTCTCTATGGAAAAATCAGCCAACTGCTTCAATCTGATCAGGAAAAATTGTGTGATCAATGTACAGGACAAAAACATATGAAACCTATCTTAGGCATGGTGATTCTGGAAGATTTAAAGCCCTATAAGGGCTATTGGAAAAAAGGTAAAATTTTGGATCCCGAAAGTGGTAACGAATATGGTTGTAGTCTTTGGTTTGAAGATGGAAAGAATAATGAGTTAAAAGTTAGAGGCAAGCATTGGACCGGGCTTTATAGAACCCAAACCTGGTATAGGTTAAGATAAAAATTTTAACAAATTGTATACAATAATTTAAAATAAATACCTGTTTTAGAGATACTTATTTAGTAATAAATCAAAAACTGTTAATCAATCTGCGTATGAAGCATTCATATACTCAAAATGATCTCGTTAGTTATATTTACAATGAAAAAACTACAGCTGAAAGGATAGCTATTCAAGAAGCTTTGAAATCAGACTGGGAGTTAAAATCTGCTTACAGTGAGTTGATAAAAGGATTCAATCAACTACCGAAAGTAACTTTTAGACCAAGTTTATCAAGTGTTAAAAGGCTATTAAAATACAGTGCTAATAGGATGGTAGAAGTGTCCTGCTAGGACTAAAAAATAACTAACTGGAGAAAACCCTTTTCAGACCATGTTTGAGAAGGGTTTTTTTATTATTTGCCACTATTAATAAATATGTTAATTTTGAATATCTTTTTTTCTCATATATAATATACTTTACTTATGGCAAATGATCGTGATGAAAAATTACGCGCTTTAAAGCTCGCGACAGATACACTTGAAAAAAAATATGGAAAAGGTACTATTATGAAGCTCGGCGACAAAAAAGTTGTTGATGTTGCTTCAATAAGTACTGGTTCTCTTACCCTAGACATAGCTACAGGTATTGGGGGCGTTCCTAAAGGCAGGGTGGTTGAAATATACGGTCCAGAGTCATCTGGAAAAACTACATTAGCTATCCACGCAATTGCTGAATGTCAGAAACAAGGTGGAATAGCTGCGTTTATTGATGCTGAGCATGCATTTGACCGGTTTTATGCTGAAAAATTAGGGGTTGATGTAGAAAACTTATTGATTTCTCAGCCGGATAATGGAGAACAAGCTTTAGAAATAGCTGAGAACTTGATTCGATCTGGTGCGATTGACATCATCGTAATTGATTCTGTAGCCGCACTCGTTCCACGAAGTGAAATCGAAGGTGAAATGGGTGACTCGAAAATGGGCCTTCAAGCAAGATTGATGTCTCAAGCAATGCGTAAACTTACCTCTACAATAGGTAAAACGGGCTGTTGTTGCATATTCATTAATCAATTAAGAGAAAAGATTGGTGTATTATTTGGTAATCCTGAAACTACAACTGGTGGTAACGCATTAAAGTTTTATGCCTCTTTGCGACTTGATATTCGCAGATCCGGATCACCAATGAAAGACAAAGAAGGAAATGTGATTGGAAATAGTGTGAAAGTTAAAGTGGTAAAGAATAAAATGGCACCGCCATTTAGAATTGCTCTGTTTGATATTATGTACGGAAAAGGTATTTCCAAAACAGGAGAAATAATTGATTTGGGAGTAGACCTAGACATTGTGCAAAAAAGTGGGTCCTGGTTTAGTTATGATGGAACCAAAATTGCCCAAGGCCGTGAAAGTGCTAAGCAATTCTTACAAGATAATCCAGAAGTATCCGATGAAATTGAACAAAAAATTAAGTTAAAGTTTTC
>JAHEJC010000222.1 GCA_024639065.1 Lewinellaceae bacterium
AGGCGTGAGTTTAGTTATAAGTCGTTCACTAGATCGTTCAATCTCAACAATCAGGTCTTAGATAACGGTAAGATTGATGCCACCTATCGAGACGGAATTTTGAGAATAAAACTTCCAAAAAGGGAAGAAGCTAAAAGGAAACCAGTCCGATTGATCCAAATTTCATAACTGCAAAATGATTTGCTTGGTATAGGACAATCACTAGGTGATTGTCCTATACAACTGTTGGCTAGTCATACACTGTAAAAGTGGGTGTGTGACTATTATCTATTAATGGTTGATAAGAAAGTCTGCGTTTTGGAAAAGGAGACCACATGATCACTATTCTAAAAAAATGATAAAGATGAAAAATAATTTAGTTTTATCAGGCTTGATTGCACTCATTGTAAGTATATCAAGCATAGGAGTTTTTACCTGGTATAATGACCAAGGAAAAACTGTGAAGATCGAACATATTGATACTACGCCAAGTCAAAAAACTCTCTACACCATAGATGAAAATGGTACCGCTACCTTATTAGATTTTAATGAAGCAGCAGAAAGAGTAATCAATGGAGTAGTGCACATAAAATCGACATTTCTATATAGATCCAATAACCGTGAAGAATATCGTAAAATACCAGATCCATTTCGAGATTTTTTTGGTGATGAGTTTGATCAATTTTTTGGTCCTCGAAATAGGGAAAGAGATTCACAAAAGCCTCAAAATACGCCTAGTCGTGTGGGAACAGGTTCTGGTGTAATAATAAGTGAAGACGGTTATATAGTTACTAATAATCACGTTATTGCAGATGCCGATGATATAGAAGTAACCTTATACGATAATCGAACCTATAAAGCTGCCGTGATAGGTACGGATCCATCAACGGATTTAGCGCTTATTCAAATTAAAGAAAAGAATCTACCTACTGTGCCATTTGTAAATTCAGATGAGGTTAAAATTGGACAATGGGTAATGGCTGTGGGCAATCCAATGGGTCTTAACTCAACCGTTACTGCTGGCATAATCAGTGCTAAGGGAAGAAATATCAATATACTCAAGGATAAATATGCCATCGAAAACTTTATTCAAACAGATGCTGCTATCAATCCTGGAAATAGTGGCGGAGCATTAGTCAATTTAAATGGAGGTTTAGTTGGCATTAATACGGCTATAGCTAGTCCTACCGGAACCTTTGCCGGATATGGATTTGCTGTACCAGCCAATATTGTCAACAAGATTGTCAAAGACCTCATTGAATATGGAAGTATTCAACGAGGTGTCCTAGGGGTTATGATTAGAACCGTTAACGGTGCGTTGGCTAAAGAAAAAGATTTGAAAATTTCTCAAGGAGTCTATGTCGATAGTCTGATGGAAAATAGTGCAGCCGCTAGTGCCGGAATCGAAGTTGGTGATATTATTCTAAGCGTTGATGATGCAGAAGTGAAAACTTCTCCTGAGCTGCAAGGGTATATTGCAAGATATCGACCTGGTGAGAAAGTTAAAATTATGGTGGATCGCAAGGGTAAAATAAAAACGTTTGAAGTAACCCTTAAAAACCGTGAGGGGAATACTGATATAGTAAGTAAAGACCATAGAGATATAATTAAAGTATTAGGAGCCGATTTCGAAAATATTAGTGATGAACTGGCCAAGGAATTGGATATAAAAGGAGGCGTTCAAGTAACCAAATTGTATCCAGGTAAATTAAGGAAATTTACAGATATGCGGGAAGGATTTATCATTACCAAAGTAGATGGAAAGGAAATGATGGATTCAGAAAAGCTGATTAAATATTTGGAAAATAAAGAAGGTGGTGTAATGCTTGAAGGAATCTATGAAGATATTCCTGGTGACTATTATTACGCCTTTGGGTTGTAATCTGTAATTCTGTGAAGAGGGTATGATTGCCCTCTTTTTTTTTAGGGGCTGGTTGTTGGTACCTAACTTCTATCGATTCAACGAAATGCTTAGCCAAATCTCATTGCGTGCTGGTTTGATAGCGTAATTAGATAGGTCTACAATCTTGAAAACTCGAAGAGCAGACGGTTTCTATTAAGAGAAGAAGCTTTTCAAAAAGGTCTATCGATCGGATTGTTTCTTCATAGAAAATATGCGGCTTCAAAAAACATCTCTTGCCCATTGTTAAACTTTATTTTATATTCGTAGCGTTGTTTAAAATTGAATCAATACAATAGAATGTTAGTGAGAGATATTCACATGGTTTGTTTTTGTTGCTGTTGTTGTCAGCCAGAGACGAGGCATTTGGTTTAAATAAATTAAGATAATCATAAAAACAAAGCCTCTTAGAAAATTCTAAAAGGCTTTTTTTTATTAATTCTTATTAAATGATGAGTCATTCAAATACCGGAATCCAAACCAAAAAATTGGATCTTAAGTCATTAAACGATAAATATAAGAAACTGTCTGTTTATCAACGAGTTGAGCATCTTTATCAAGATTTTGAAATGAAAGATCTGATGCTTACTTCTTCTTTCGCTGCAACTTCAGCATTCTTATTAAAAGTATTTTCGGATGTTAATAATAAACAACCCGTATACTTTATTGATACGGGGTATCATTTTAAAGAGACGTTAACCTATAAAGAATACCTGACTCAGCTTTATGAGTTAAATGTGCAAAGTATTCGGGCCCCTGAAGAAAAACATAAAGATACTTCCGATACGTCCATGTGGACCAAGGATCCAAACAAATGCTGCCATATAAACAAAGTAGAACCGCTTGATATCATCAAAAAAGATTATAAGATTTGGATTTCAGGACTCATGAAATGGCAAAGCGATTATCGAGAAAGTTTAAATTTCTTTGAGCAGCGAAATGGGATTACTAAGTTTTATCCTTTATTAGATATCGGTTATTTGGAAAGAGATCAATTTATTAAAGACCATCACCTGCCGTTTCACCCTTTGAAGTCAAAAGGATATTCATCTATTGGTTGTAGGCATTGTACTGTTCCGGGTGATGATCGATCCGGAAGATGGAATAATTCACCAAAGACTGAGTGCGGCCTTCATCTTTAGTTATTCGGTTAATTCCGTAATGGGCGTTAGTTGAATTTTTCTGAATTCAACTTCGGAACCTTCCGCCTGAATCGCAATCTGTCCGCTGGACACCGTACAATCGTATCCATAATTAACCAGATCCCCATTGACCCAAACCTTGATTTTGTCTTGCACACACTCTACCACCATTTCATTCCATTCACCCAATGGATTTTCTGAACCATCTGTAAGATTTAGAATGCGTCTTTTCTTTCCTTCAGTGATGCCCCATTCATCTTTAGGACCCCTGCGGGTTTCCATGTCATCAACTGTAATATTTTCTACAATACACCAGAAGTCACCCGCATTTTCGTGCATCATCTGGACCTCCAGTGACTTGGGGAACATTTTATATAGAGCACGTGGAGTGGATGCATGGACCAATACGCCACAGTTCCCTGGCTCACCAACGAATCGATAGCTTACGTTCAGACGATAATTTTCATAGGTTTTATCAGTGATAAGATGACCATTTGGGGTTCCCAGGCTCACTAAATTGCCAGCCCTGATGATGAAAGGATTCAACGTGTCCGGATTGACATCCATACCTGGAACGTCTATATGCCATCCGTTAAGAGAATTATTCGTAACCAGTTGCATTGATTTTGGACTGCAGGCAGAATAGAGCCCAACCAGAAAAATCAGAAGTAACAAATAAATGAAGTTTCTCATAGCATCAAAGTTACGGTGCAAAAAAATAATTATAGTCATAAGTATTATTATTTTTATACAGCATCAATTACTTAGATTAAAAGGATCTGGTGAATTGATATCAGCGATTCCAGTTTAATAACAAGCAACACCGGTTCCTGAGGGTCTCGAAGGACCGGATTATAGCCGCCTACGGCAAACTAGTTTTGCGATGCAAAATTATGACAACAATAATCAAAAAAACGATATGGGTGATGCGAGTCATTCAATCCATAAATTTTGCCGATATTTATTTTTCTAAATCCTGACAAAAAATGAATTGCTTTGTAAAAGTCTTTTGCACGGCTACATTGGTATTTTGTATTGGTCATTTATTTAGCCAAGCGAATGCGCCGGTAACTGCAAAACCGTACGAGATCGAAGCTACTTTCGTAAAAGAACCTCCAAAGATCGATGGCAATTTAGATGATGAAGCCTGGAAGATTATATCCCCAGTCACCGATTTTGTACAACTGTGGCCGAACGAAGGCTCCAAAGCCACAGAAGATTCAGAGGTACGCATCGGATATGATCGGGATTTTTTGTATTTCGGCTTTCGGTTTTTAGATAAGAACCCTGAGCTGATCCGGGCGATGAACCTGGAACGAGGAGGACGAAATGACCGGGATGATCATGCCTACATTGGATTGGATACCTATTTAGATAAACGAAATTGCTATCTGTTTGAAATGAATTCCTTGGGTACCCAGGATGATGCGACGGTTACGGATGAAAGCCTTACCATTGATGGGTTTTCCTGGGATGCCGTGTTTAGATCTGAAACGGTGATTGATGACCTGGGGTGGACCTTGGAAGTATCCATTCCTTTTCGGCAACTTCGATTTCCCAAAGGGGAAGAAATAGAATTTGGTCTGATGCTTTCCAGGATGATTAACCGAAAGAATGAACGAGTTATCTGGCCGCGCATTGGTCTTGAGTATGGTACTTATGCTGCTGGTTTTTCTGCATTAGCAGCCGCATCTCAATATGGCCGGCTTACCGGGTTGAAGGACATTCAACGCGGCCATAATATTGAGATTAAACCTTATGTCACTTTGGGAGGGAGTAGATTTAGAGCCAACCTGGAGACAAAAACCATTGAAAGTGATGCCAATGCCGACATGGGCGTGGATTTCAAATATGGTATATCATCTAACCTTACCTTGGATATGACCATTAATACTGATTTCGCTCAAGTGGAAGCAGATAATGTCCAGGTAAATTTGACTCGATTCAACTTGTTCTTTCCGGAAAAGAGAGAATTTTTTCTGGAGCGTTCCGGATTATTTGATCATGGTAATTCGCGATCTGCTCAAACATTTTTCTCACGTAGAATAGGCCTCAGCAATCAAATTTTAGCTGGAGCTCGTATGACCGGCCAGGTGGGTCCTTTTTCGATAGGCCTTCTGAATATAGAGACTGGTGAAAAACTTAAACAGATTTTTGGTAGTGAGTCTGCCAATAATACCGTTGCTCGAATTCGGACCGGTTTATTTCCCCGGGCTACCGTAGGCGCCATATTCACCAATTTCCAAACCAAAGATGATTACAACAGAGCGATTGGGCTCGATGCCAAATATCGGTTTTGGGGATCCAGTGAGTTCAATTCCTGGTTTACCCATATTGCTGATTCCAATCCGGACAATAGGGACAATGCTGGCCATATAAGTTTGGATTTACAAAATGACCGGTACGGTGCTGCTTTATCTTATACCAATATTGGTGAAAACTATAATCCTACTTTGGGCTTTGTGAGACGTCGAGATATGAGACAGTATACCGGACAGCTTACCTATCGGTATTTGACTAATTGGGAAAAGATCCCGTTACGCAGGATTAATGCTGAATTGGAATACGATTTTATTGAAGGCCAAGATGGGATTAAACAATCCACTGAATTTGATGTGGAAGTAGTTGCCGAATTTGATAAACGGGACCAAATTGGTTTATCCTTTGAAAATCGATTTGAAAGGCTGGACGTTCCATTTAATATTCGATCTAATGTAAGTATTCCGGCAGGCGATTACCAATTTTCCAGCGTGACCTTAAGTGGATCCACCGATCAGAGTAGAAGGACATCCGGAGGTGGTGAGATTTCTATTGGTAATTTTTTCCATGGCAAAAGAACATCTTTGGAAGGAACGTTAGGCTTTAGACAATCGAAACATTTAACCCTTCAAGGAAGCATTAATTATTCCTTGATCGATTTGCCAGAAGTCAATGGTCGATTTGATGCGACTACCGTTTCCTCCTCGATATTGGGCGCATTGAACAAAGACTTGTTTGCAAAAGCGTTGATTCAATATGATAATTTCACCAGAGCCCTTCAAGCTAACATCCGAGTTGATTGGATTCATACGCCGGGAAGTGATCTGTTTTTTGTGTATAATACGGCTTATCACATTACTGGCGAAAATGATATTCTATTTGATCCCCGTCGAGATGTCGTATTAAAAGATCAGGTAGGTATCCTAAAATTGACTTATTTGATCTTGCTATAATACACACAAAGGGATAGGTTAGCCATAGGGATTGCTTAGCTCGAGGTCACAATCCGAAGCCCCTTTTGAGAATTAATAATGAAAAAATGAAGGATTTAGCTCAGCAAATGATCATACTCACACCCAAAACCCACACTTTCTCAATACTCAGTACCCACTACTCAATTACTTCTAAACGTTTTTTAGTATTTTGCTGAAAACAACTGAATATGCGTTTTCTTTTACCCGTCATATTAATACTCAACCTAAGTTTAGATGCCCAGAATCTAATTTCCGGAGGACCTTTAAAACCGGAACAAGCCATTATGGATATCAGGCATTACCGAATCGTTTTGGATGTTAATCCTGACGCACAATCCATAGACGGATATACCGAAATTGATCTGATCACCAGTGAGTCTACCTCCTCGCTTTTATTTGACTTGGTTAATCTATTAAATGTGCGGAAAATTTGGGTGAATAATCAGGAACAAAAATTTACACACCAAAATGATTTTATAAATATTCAATTAGCTTCTCCCTTAGCTCCTGGTAAGGCCAACGTGAAAATTGAGTATGGAGGCAAACCAGGTGTTGCGGAGCGACCGCCATGGGATGGTGGTTTTACCTGGGCTAAGGACTCGAATGGAAATCACTGGGTGGCCATAAGTTGTCAAGGAGAAGGCATAAAAATTTATGTTCCCTGTAAAGATCACCCCAGTGATGAACCCAATGAAGGGGCCGAGTTGATTATTACCGTGCCAGAAGGATTAGTGGTGGCTGGACCAGGATTGCTAAAGGAAGTAAAAACTAAAAAGAAAAAGTCTACGTATCATTGGGAGACCAACTATACCATCAATAATTATAGTATGCTTTTCAATATTGGCAAGTTTGAGGTGGTCTCGCGCGATTATACCACTTGTGATGGCAATACCGTCCCTATGCAGTTTTATGTGTTGGAAGAAAATGTAGAAAAAGCCGAACACCACTTGGATATATTAGAAAGCAACATGCGAGTCGAAGAAAAATATTTTGGTGAATATCCCTGGGTAAAAGAAAAAATTGCTATTTGTGAAACGCCCCATCTGGGCATGGAACATCAGACTATGAATGCTTATGGGAATGAGTATAAATATCAGCAAATTGGTGGCATGGATGTGGATGGATTAATGCTGCATGAGTTGGGTCATGAATGGTGGGGTAATAAAGTCACCGGCATTGACTTTTCGGATATGTGGATACAGGAAGGGATCTGTGTATTTGGTGATGCGATGTTCACCAGAGAACATGGTGGAGAAGAAGCTTACTTAAAACGTATGCAACGGACGGCACGGGCCACCCGGAATATACTGCCTGTCAAAATGGGAGACAACCTGAGTTCGGATACAACCTATCATTCCGATATCTATGGTAAGGGTGCTTTTTTCATGCATACGCTGCGCTACGTTATGGGTGATGACCTGTTTTTCCCAGCCCTGAAAAAACTAGCTACCCATCCGGACTACACCTATGATTCTTTAATCAGCACAGATGATGTGGAAGCATTCTTCAGTAAGGAAGCCGGTCAAAATTTGAAACCGCTATTTGATTTCTATTTACGCACCATACAGAAATTAGAGGTTCAGATCAAACCGGTCAATGAGACGGTTTACCAATTGGAATTACTAAACTATGATGCGACTCTTCCCATTGACATCGTGACAGACCATGGAAGAAAACGAATGATGATTAATAAGGATGGCATTGAAGTAAAAAGTAGCACCCCTCCGGTGGTTGACCCGGATGTCTATTATTTGAAGCGAGTGATCCAGGAATGGTAAGCAAAGATTCGTGAGCCCAAAGCGATCTGGTTTTTTTGGTTTTGGTGCTTTTCTGGTCTCGGTCTATTAGGTTTTACTGTTAATTCAAATCTAATTAGGAAAAGAGAAATAATCGGTGGTAGCCGATACTTTGTAAATGTTACCTGTTACCTAATCCACTTAACATATTAGCGCCTGAACTTTTCATCAATTTGCTAATCCTTTAGTAACGATGACCAAAGCCCCATTACCGGAACCGGGCCCATACCGCATAGCAGGGGCGCCCGTAACGATCTCAACACTTTTAATATTAGCTGGAAGTAAAGTGGAAAGGACACTAAAATTGGTGGGAACTTGGTCCAAAACAATAAGTGCAGCACTACTGGCAGTCAATGATTTATCACCCCTAATGATAATCTCTCCATCTCGCACCAATACATTGGGGAACCTGCCTTCAATTAATTGAAAAAAGGTGGCGTATTGGCTAAAGTCAACACCTTTATTATCATGTAATTGCCGGGCATTCATGAATGTTTGGACATTAGTAACATGGCCATTTTCCATGGCAAGATCTGCGTTTCGGTCACCGGACTTAAGCTTCATGTCTATTTTTCCTAAATTTTTGTTTTCTTCAATCTTTTGTTTATGGCTGTAAAACCCTTTTGCCGAAATGAGTATTTTATCTTTCGGCTGAACCAGGGCTTCGAAGCTTCCAATAGAATCGGTTAAAATTGTTTGCTTTGAACTATTTATTACCACGATTGCGCCAACAACTGGGATACTGTCAAATACGACCACCTGGCCCGAAATATTTTTTTCTTGAGCAATAGCTGTCTGGTAGGAGAATAGAATGAAGTTAAAAATGAAGAGGAAAGTTAATTTTTTCATGGCTATGGATTGAATCAGGCAATTATAAAAGGCTATTCATGTATATTCTAGAACAATACTGGATTAGTGTTGGTTCACTTTATATTCTTGGTACCTTGCTTTATTGAATATACAAAATTGCACCAGAAAGTGAGCAGAAAATATGGAAATTTGAAATAGGCGTGGGCATGAATGAAACGACTAAGGAAGCTTTAGAATTGGACAGGTTTAATAAAATCCTATTGTAGCTGGCTCAGACAGTTATGGCTTTTGCGGCTTTGCGGCAGGCTGGCCGACTTTCCTATTTGCTTTTCTCTTAAATTGTAATGCACTGATCTAACCACTATGTTTGAGGTTGTATTAATTCTTTTAACGACTTTGATTAAGTGAAGACCATAAACTAAACTCACATTTCTGTGCCAAACGAATCCGTTGCGGGTAGGCGCCGGCGGAATAGTGGTGCGGGTGCCTGGTCTGAGGGAAGGTATTATTCCGCCTAGCCTTTTGCCTACTTTTTGGCGATGAAAAAGTAGGGAAGAAAACTAATCCTCTTAACCCCTTACCTCTTAACCACATGCTGTTCTCATCATTGCCCATTTTCTCGGATAAGTAGTATCGCAGATTGAATTTTACTGCTTATCGGATTTTGAGCTTTTATTTACTATACCAGCTAATTCCCAGTTCCTAAATCCAAATTCATCGTTAAATATTCAATTAATTCAAGCATTAAAGCAAAAGTAGATGAGCATTTTCTGATCAGCGAGACCTCTAATCCTCTTAACTCCTTAACCTCTTTACCCCTTTGCATTTGCATCTCATGCCAAAATAACCGAACTTTAGAGTACCTCAAACCCCACCATGATAAATAAGTGGACATGGATCCTATACCTTTCCTGCATGGGTACGCTTATTCCAATGAATTTATTTGCCCAAGATTCAGAGAATGATGCTTATCGTAACCATCCCCTACTACTACAAGCCGATTCATTGTTCACTTTCGAAAATTATCAAGATGCCCGACAAACCTATCGGCAGGCTGCGACTGAATTTCAGCAACAAGTAAACTGGGCCGGATATGTGTATGCGTTAAACCGATTGGGTAGAACCTATGTGGAGTTGGAACAGTTTGACCGAGCTTTTCAGGTCTTGCGGGAAGCGGATCGTGAAGGTAAATTAAGATTGGGTGAATCACATCTGGAGAAGTCTAGAACGCTTCAACAACTAGGCTACTATTTCCGAAGAAATAAGGATAACCAGTTAGCGGAAACCTATATTGATAGTGCCCTCGTGGTGATGAAGGCATGTTGTCCAGATGATAAGGAAGCGCTGGGTGATTTGTATTT
>JAHEJC010000223.1 GCA_024639065.1 Lewinellaceae bacterium
TGATCAATATCTTCGAGATACCCGGATCCCTACATTAGAACTGGTCAAAGAAGATGGAAGTTGGCGCTATCGATGGACACAAGTAAATGAGCGTTTTAATATGCCGGTGAAAATTCATTTTGGAGATCAGTCACAATGGATCCATCCAACTACTAAATGGAAAAAGGAATATTTCCCGATAGATGAATTCACAGTGAATGAGGATTTTTATATTGAAGTAAGTGTAGGGAAATGAATGGAAAATGATTTGCTTAAATTGTTTGAGTGAAAAACAGTAGACTCGAAAAATTCGATTTATTTGTGGTTACTTTTGCCAATAGTAGGAATCGCTCAGAAACATACTCAATCCGCAAGATTTACCATAACAGCCCAGCTATAACCGAGCCAAACATATGTGACCACTGGAAAATGCTCCTTGTGCTTGTATGGGACTTTCTGGTATCTTCTATATTGATCAGACCATCAGTCCCCATGATTCCACGTTCTCTTTCTTTGGATCTGCAATTCATCGGCTAAAGCAATGTAGGCATGAAAGATTCGGTTTTTCTGAAAGTCCAAGCAGGAACTGGGGACTATTTAGAGTCTGTTAAAATTGGTAATATTCCCAATAATCAAGATCCAATACTCTTTTCATAGATGCAATAATGAAACACTTAAATTGCCCAATTTGGGCTTACCGCCTCATTTTATATTCATTACGCCCGGAACTGTTGTTCTATTGCAGAAAATTAGAATAGTGGAATGATAGCTAATCCTTAATTGATTCATTGGGTAAAGTCTATTGGATTAATCGTATTTTGGGTGAAAAGAATACCATCAAATGGTTAGACGAATTAATTGTGCCTTATTGATATTCAGTTTGATCTTTTCAGCCTGTGCATCCCGGAATAAAACTATAAGAATTATAGATATTGATGGGATGCATCAGATTGAAGAGAATCAGGTCTGGCTTTCCCATGAGCATCTCCTGGTGGATTTTATTGGTGCGGATAGCATTCAACCTAAATCCTGGGACCATGCTGACATCATGTCCACCATGATCCCACGGGTTCTTGAACTCAATCATTATGATGTTCATTACTTTGTTGACGCCACCCCGAATTATTTGGGAAGAGATGTGAATTTACTTAAAAAAATTGCTGAACAATCCGGATTGAAAATACTCACCAATACCGGTTTGTACGGAGCAAGACAAAATAAATTTATCCCCTCCTGGGCGTTTGAAACGAATGCAAAAGAACTAGCTGAGAAATGGATCTTTGAATTTAAATATGGTATTGCAGGTACCCCGATCAAGCCGGGCTTTATAAAAATTGGTGTTGATGCAGCCGCCCCGTTAAATAAAATGCACGCAAAGCTGGTGGAAGCGGCAGCGCTTACACACCTTAAATCTGGCTTGACGATTGCTTCTCACACCGGACCTGCTGTTGGCCTTTGGCCTCAATTGGAAATACTGGAAGAACAAGGAGTTTCCGCTGAGGCCTTCATCTGGGTGCATGCCCAAAATGAGCAAGATCATACCCAATACTTGAATGCCGCTGAGTATGGTTGCTGGATCAGCTTGGATGGATTAGGTTGGGAGATGGATGATCATCTTAAAAAATTAATATTTGCTAAACAAAATGGTATACTAGGACAAATTCTGATCTCACATGATGCCGGATGGTATGATCCACAGAAAGAAATTCAGGAACCCAAACCATTTACTAATATTTTTACTCAACTAATACCTGCATTGAAAAAAAATGGATTCGACGACCAGGATATTAATATGCTTCTCAGTCAAAATCCGGCTAATGCCTTTGGAATTAGAATTAAGACCATAGAAAAACCAAGGGAATAATACTGCTGAGTCAAGTCAATCTACGAATCCTGAAGTATCTAGTATTCTGTTAATTAAATTAGGCGATATGGTTTATAAGTTTGCTTATTTCGGTAACTTATATTATTGTTCCATCTGACTGATCAGACTATTGATTTTACTAGCAATTGGTTGGGCGCCTTGATCATAATTGCTGAGTACTGCCACGACGTATCCCTGATCTACAAAAATATCCAGATTTCCATTTAGTCCAGGGAAGCCACCTCCATGGCCAACTACCTTTCCAACAGGACCTTCTTGGATGCCAAATCCGTACCCATAGCCGTCCGAATGGTTGGTCCACATTTTATCTCGAGTGATCTCGCTAACCAGTTTATTTTCCAGCATGGCAAGAGCAAAACGGTAAAGATCTCTTACTGTCGAAAAGCCACCTCCTGCAGGACCACCTTTAATCACATGTTTGTAAAGATTGTTCTCCCATTCATAGCGATCGTCTTTGGACCGGATATATCCAATAGCCAAATTCTCTTCGGGAAAATCCATCTCATAACTATCGGAGTCATTCATCTTGGCAGGTTGATAAATATGTTCCCGGATAAAATCAAAATAACTCTGTCCGGATATGGATTCAATCACCACCCCTAATAAGAGCATACCTGTATTACTGTATTGATAACCGGATCCTGGTTCGAAAGCTAATTTATCACCTTGTACCAATGGCTTAAAGTCATTAACCGATCGATAAAGCTCCCGGGAACCATTCCAATAATTTTTATTGAAGTAGGATCCCAGCCCTGAAGTATGTGTTAATAAATGATGTATGGTAATTTTTTTGGTTTTATCTGTGGGGAGCCAGCTTTCATCTACATAGGTCTCACTAGATTCGCCAAATGATAGTTTTCCCAGGTCAACAAGCTTTCCTATCGCTGTTGCAGTAAACATTTTGTTCATTGAACCCAGATTGAATTTGGTGTCCATGTTGTTTGGAACATGAAACCGCTTAGATGCTTCACCACAAGCTTTTTCGTACAAGATTTTATCGTATTTAGCGACTAAAACAGTTCCTGAGAATAAGTCTTTTTGTTCCGCCCGGTCGACGTATTCAGCTATGGCATTTATTAAATTATCGCTAGATATTGGCTGCACTGATACATTAGTAGGCGTTCTTGCCGGACTGAAGTTAAGACCATCGATCTTATCCGCTTCATTAAACACAAAAGTAATCCCATTCCAACTACCCATATTCCGGTCTTTGACAATGATTACGGTTTCTTCGCGCGGTGGGACATAGGTGCGAACACTGTGGAAATCAATGCCACCGGTTTGTTGAAATACACTTTGGAATATATTTATATGTTCGTTTATCGGAGCAAAATTCTGAAAATGTGGGGTACATACATTTTTGATAAATTGCTCAATGTCAGCCGGTTTATTGCTGTTCACTGTATTTATTAGTTGTTCGATCGCTTGCCCTTGCACTCCGGAAGGGAATTCAGATATGTCCAAATAACTATTATCCGCGGGTTGGCAAAACAAAGTTATAGTTGAAAAAATAAATATGAAGAAAATTACCGATAATATTTGGATTGATGTTTTCATGATAGCCAAGGTTAATGTCAGCAAAAAGAAAATGAATGAACAATACTAGACAAAATTAATGATAAATAAAAAGGCTCAATGTAAGCGCTGAAATCGATTGAAAATCAAATGTATTCGGGTACGATCTGTCTTATTGCTGGCAATTGTAAAATGATTCTCTAGTGATGGTGAAAACCATAGCATCCGAAATAGAATTCCTAATTTGAAAACCATTTGTAACTATTTGCTTATGATCATAAGGTAACTTGTTGACCACTTTCTGACTACCAATATTTTCAGTTGAACAGATTACTTTTATGGTTTCTAAATTTAATGTGCTAAATGCATATTTGAGGAGAAAATGACAGGCTTTTGTAGCGATTCCTTGCCCAGTTTCATCGCTTCTTACCCAGTATCCCAGTGAAGCATCATGCTTGACTAAGTTGATTTGTTCTAAACCACATCCGCCTAAGACTTTATTTTTGATGGGATCAGTAATAATGAATTCATATCCGGTTTTTGATTCCCAACGGTATAGTACTTCGGTTTTAATCCAATGTTCGGATTCGTCTTTGGAATATTCGTCATGGCACCAGGGAAACCATTTGGAAAGTTCATTTTTTGATTGAATTACTGCTTCATAAAAGCCATCAACATCATTTTTATTATATAATCTGATTTCGATAGAATCCATATATAGAATCGTTATTATACAAACCCCTTCCTAGCTTGAATATTGAACGTTTTTATCCTAAATTTACATTAAACAGATAACCCACAAAGGCTGTCAAGCCCATGGCTACCGTTCCCCAAAAAGTAATTCTAATGATTGCTTTGGGGATGCTGGAACCACCTGCTTTTGCAGCCAAAGATCCAAGAATAATAAGGAAAACAGTTGCAAATACATATTGTAAAATTACCATATAGTTAACTGGTACAAATAGAGAGACAAGCAAAGGTAGTGTCCCTCCAGTGATAAAAGCTGCTCCAGAAGCTATAGCAGCCTGTAAGGGTTTGGCTTGGGTCATTTCATGAATCCCGAGTTCATCTCTGGCGTGAGCTTCTAACGCATTGTGATCAGTAAGTTGCTGGGCAACGATTAAGGCGGTTTTTTTATCCAATCCTCTGCTTTCGTAAATTTCAGCTAACTCTAATAATTCCATTTCGGGGATGGTTTCTAATTCTTTTTTTTCGCGCTCAATATCTGCTGTCTCAACATCAACTTGAGAGCTTACTGAAACATATTCACCAGCAGCCATTGAAAGAGCTCCAGCTACCAGCCCAGCTAAAGAAGCAATGACAATCGGGTCTCGCATGGGACTGGCAGCTGCTACTCCAATAGCAATACTAGCAGTAGAAAGAATACCATCATTTGCACCCAATACGGCGGCTCTGAGCCAGGCGCTGCGAGTTATATAATGTTTTTCTTTCACCAGGGATTTTTAAACTTATAAAATCTCAAGTCACAAGAATACAAATTAAATGCAATTATGATAGAAATTACAGAATAATCTATATAAGCTTTGTGATCATTTTTTGACTCATCGTATCAACACATAAAATACCTTCATTTACCTCATCTAATTGACCAAGTAACTGGCCTTGTCTATTCCATGCAGAAGATTTACCCCCGCCCAAGAAATTGTCGCATTGACCTACATTATTAGATGCATAAACCATCATGGAATATTTTCTTGAAATCTCAACTAATCGGGTACGTGCTTTTTCAGCCTCCGATGTCGATTTGGACATATTCACTAAATAAATTTCGGCTCCGCTATTATTAGCATTTGCCGCGTGTTCTGAAATTGATAATTCATAACATATTGCAGGAGCTATTTTCATTCCTCCATATTCAATAAAACCAACGTTTTGCCCAATTATGAAGTAGGGTTCTTCATCCGGATGCAGGTATTTCTTTGAATAGGTTTGTCGAACTTGAAAAGGCACAAAGAAAATGTTACTGATACAGATACCTTCTGCTGATTGGGTAGGAAGCCCAATACCGATCACGATTTTATGTTTATTAGATATTTTTTGGAATTCATCCAGGGACGGATCATTTGGTTCAATAGCCAACTGGTGGGCCAGCTTGGGTTCATAACCGGTCATGGAAAGTTCAGGAAAAATAACTAGGTCAGGGTCTAGAGATAAAGCCACATCCAATAGATTGATATGTTTGGCTTTATTTTCTAAAAAGTCTCCTTTAATGGGTCGTATTTGAGCCACACAAATTTTCATTATTTTGATATTAAATGTTTTAATCTCACCATCTAATAACTAAAAAGTTCCAAATTTAATATTGATTCAGTCATTTTTCCTCCTCCAAGTTTTCGTAATTATGTTGGTTAATTAAAGTTAATATTGACCAAGTTAGTTGTACCAATAAATTACTTAATCTACCTTCACGACTTGTTTTTTGAAGATTTAGTTGATTTTTAAGTTTCCAAATGAATACCCTAAATGCCCTTAATGAATAAATTGAGTTTTGACGTTGTTAACTGGAAATATGGTTAGTAAATATTTTTCAAAGATTCTGATGCGATATCTACTCAAATTAATAACATTTTGAGCACTTATCCAATGTTAAACGACTTGATAAACAATAAGCAGTAGGACCTGTTGGTTTCTCATAAGCAATTGATCCGATAATTACAAACTAAGTTTTAATCAAATGATTGACGAACAAAGTAATTCGAAGCGAAACGATGGATAGACCGATGAGGTAATTTTAAGACCTAATCAGGCCTTTTTTAGGTGTTCTTATAATGATATAAGCTAAAAGATACAGAAGAGTTTAATCAGTAGCAATTCAAATCGAAAAATGAGGAAAGTTATTTTATTTATTCTGGGGTTGATTCTAATCGGCGGTGCACTTTACATTGCCAAAAGCTTCGTAGATAACCGGAAAATTCCAGCGCCAAGAGAGAAAAAAATTATTACTTCGGTGTTTGCCCTTTCCGTAAATAATACGAACGTGCCTATTACTGTATCGACAAATGGTTTGCTCACCGCAAAATACAGGCTGGAAGTTTATAGTGAAGTCCAAGGACTTTTTGTAGGAAGTGCCAGAGATTTTAAGCCTGGAACTTATTATAGAAAGGGTGAGATTTTATTAAAAATCAACAGCGATGAACATGTAGCCAGTTTAAGAGCTCAAAAGAGTAACCTTTTTAACCAAATTGTTTTGCTACTGCCAGACTTGAGACTGGATTATCATGAATCTTTTCCTGCCTGGGAAAAATATGTAAATGAGTTTGAGCTGGAAGGCACTATTCAACCTCTTCCTGATCCTCAAACCGAACGAGAAAAGCTTTTTATTTCTGGCCGTAACATATATTCTCCTTTCTATGCAGCAAAGAATCTAGAAGAGCGGATGAACAAATATATTATTAGAGCACCTTTCGGAGGTGTATTGACAGAAGCTTTAGTTACGACCGGCACGCTAATAAGAGCTGGGCAAAAATTAGGTGAATTTATTAATCCCACCGTTTACGAACTGCAAGTACCGGTTAATACCGCTTATGCTGATTTGGTTAAAGTGGGTCAAAAGGTTTCCTTACATAATATTGAAAAGACTAAGCACTGGAATGGCAAGATCATTCGTATAAATAGTATTGTCGATCAAACCACCCAAAGTATCCAAGTATTCATCCAAGTGAGCAGTAAAGAGCTTAAAGAGGGTATGTTTCTGGAGGCAGATCTACAAGCTAGAGAAGAAGAGAATGCCATTGAAATTGATCGAAAGTTACTCATTGACCGAAATCAATTATTCTATATTCAGGATACGCTTTTAGAAGTTACTACAGTAAATCCAGTCTACTTTAAAGAAAAAACGGTGATCATAAAAGGGCTGGAAAATGGCACGAAGCTTTTGGCCAGACCTGTTCCTGGTGCATATGCAGGCATGCCGGTGCAGGTGTTGGAAGATTTGAAATCAATCAATTAACCAAATACATCATGAGAAAAGCAGTTACTTATTTTATCAAATATCCTGTTGCGGTTAATGTGATCATGATTGCTCTGGTGTTATTTGGATATGCTGGTGTTCGGTTGACCAAGTCCTCTTTTTTTCCTTTAAATGAGGCAAACATTATAACCATAAGAATGGCTTACCCGGGAGCATCTCCCGAAGAAATGGAAGAAGGCATTGTGTTAAAAATTGAAGATAACCTCAGGGGATTAATCGGTATCGATCGGGTTACTTCAGTCTCTTCCGAAAACTCAGCGGTCATAACGGTTGAAACTTTAGAAGACTATGATATCGATATTATTCTGCAAGATGTTAAAAATGCTGTTGATCAAGTGCCAACTTTCCCATCGGGTATGGAACCCCCGGTGATTGCAAAACAAGAACCAAGAAATGAAGCAATAAGTTTTACGGTTAGTGGCGCAGGGGTTTCTTTGAAAACACTGAAGCAAATTGCGCGAGATATTGAGACTGACTTAAGAGCCTTAGAAGGAATATCTCAAGTAGAGATCAGTGGATTTCCACAAGAAGAAATTGAGATAGCCGTTCGGGAAAAAGATTTAAGAGCCTATAATCTTACTTTTAGCGAAGTAGCAAGAGCCGTTGCCAATGCAAACATATTAACAACAGGGGGGAATATCAAAACGGATACCGAAGAGTATCTGATCAGGGCAAGCAATAAATCTTATTATGGCGATGAACTGGACTATATTGTGGTGCGCGCATTATCCAATGGTCAGGTAATTCGTCTTAAAGATGTAGCGACTACTACGGATAGGTGGTCGGAAAATCCAGATCGTTTGTATTATAACGGGAATCCAGCAGTACAAGTGCGAGTCCAGGCTACGAATAATGAAGATCTGATTTCTAATGCAGAAGCAACGCTTGAGTATATCGAGAAATTTAATCAACAGCGAGAAAACGTACAATTAAATATTACCAGAGATTCCTCGGTAACCTTGAAGCAACGGACTCAGTTATTATTGGAAAATGGAGGATTGGGAATCTTACTGGTGTTGATATTATTATCAATATTTTTGAGACCAAGTTTGGCTTTTTGGGTGGCCATTGGACTGCCCATCTCCTTCTTTGGAATGTTTATTTTTGCACCAAGTTTGATTACTATCAATATATTATCCCTTTTTGGGATGATCATCGTGATTGGAATTTTAGTGGACGATGGCATTGTAATTGGAGAGAATATTTATCAGCACTATGAACAGGGTAAATCGCCTGTGCAAGCAGCGATCGATGGCACCCTCGAGGTGACGGCACCGATCATATCGGCTATATTGACCACGATGATTGCCTTTGCAACTTTTTTCTTTCTGGATGGAAGGATTGGGGATTTTTTTTCGGAAGTGTCGATTGTAGTAATCATTACCTTGGCTGTCTCTTTGGTCGAAGCATTGATCATATTACCATCACACATTGCCCATTCTAATGCTATGAAAAAAGGTGGGCAACGATTTTTAATCAATCGGTTTGGAGATACCGTAATGAATTTTTGTAAGGATAAGCTTTATGCCCCCTGCCTCAAATTCATAATGCAAAATAAGTTTTTGGGATTTTCGATTCCTTTAACATTATTCATTATTGCACTGGGTGCCATAGCAGGCGGTCTGGTCCGTGTGACATTTTTTCCTACCATAGCCAGTGACCGAGTACAGATTTCACTGACCATGCCTCAAGGCACCAGCGAAGCAATTACGGACTCTCTAATTACGGTGCTCGAAAATGTGACCTGGAAAGTAAATGAAGACTTCACTGAAAAGCAGGAAGGGAATAAACAAGTAGTCCAAAATACAATTCGACGATTAGGTCCTGGAACTTCTAAAGCCACTTTGGAAATAAATCTATTGCCTGGTGAAGAGAGAAATTTTCCATCCGATGATATCGCAAATGCAATTGAAGCTAAAATAGGTCCTATCTATGGAATCGAAAGTATTGAATACGGATCCGGAAGAAATTTTGGTGGAAAACCAGTTTCGGTTTCGTTGATTGGTAATAACATAAAAGATTTAAAAGGCGCAAAGGAGGCTCTAAAATTGGAGCTGGCTAATATGGCCCAACTGAAGGACATATCGGATAATGACCCAGCGGGTATTAAAGAAATAGAAGTTCAGTTAAAAGATAATGCGCACTTATTAGGCCTTACTCATAATGATATAATGGCCCAGGTGAGGAGTGGATTTTTTGGTCAGTCGGTTCAACGATTTCAAAGAGGTAGAGATGAAATTAGAGTATGGGTGAGGTACGATCGGCAAAACAGATCCTCCATTAAAAATCTGGATGATATGTGGATTGTAACTCCATCTCAGGATCGGGTACCACTATCCGAAATAGCTTATTACAATATAGAACGAGGTGAAGTTTCTATTAATCATTTAGATGGGAAACGCGAAATACGGGTAGATGCAAACATGAAGGATAGTAAAGGAAGTGCCACCGATATTATGACGGGTATCCAACAAAATATCATGCCTCAAATCATAGCCCGTTATCCTACGGTTACACCACTTTATGAGGGGCAGAATAGAGAAGCAGGTAAATTGACCGCTTCTATTCGAATTGTACTTCCTGCTGTCTTATTTGCCATTTATGCCTTAATAGCCTTCACTTTCAGGAGTTACAGTCAACCGTTAATGCTATTTATTATGGTGCCTTTCAGTTTGATAGGCGTAGCCTTTGGCCATTGGATACACGGCTTTCCAATCAATATGCTATCCTGGTTGGGGATCATTGCGTTGATCGGTATCATGGTCAATGATGGATTGGTGTTGATTGAGAAGTTTAATTCA
>JAHEJC010000592.1 GCA_024639065.1 Lewinellaceae bacterium
ACAATAGTACATGCATAAGTCAGACAAAGCGTAAACAATCCTTTCATTGATAAATATTTTAGTGAATAATAATACCGGCGAGTACATAGCAATAACTCCAAATTTAACGGGTTATATAGCGAATTTATTTTCTTAAAGAATTAGATCCCTTCATCTTTTGTAAATCACCGCTTAAATGAAAAGCTGTTCCTTAATTTTGATAAACTAATTTGATTTAATAATCTATAAAATCATCCCAAACTAGAACCAGGAGCTCGAAATAAGATGAAGACCATGGATATTGACCCGGAAGTAGATCTACCTATCAAAAGGCTCAACGAAATATTTTTATTAACACTTATAACCTCACTAAAATTCTATTGGTGAGATTCATTTTGGTATGCGTATTTAGAAAGCTGGTGCTCAATTCTTTCAAATATTCACAGTAAAAAACTATAGCCGTTGAGTAAATCTGTTTACTCAACGGCTATATAAGTGATAGTTAATCGGTGGCGATTAATTACCCGTCATGGTAATGCTATTCATCGCATCAAGAACACCTCCCATCAAAGTGATAGTAATAATCCAGTATACTGAGTTTATAACGGCATTTTTCCAATTCTTTTTCTCAAATAGACCATTCGTAACCAATACCGGAATGGCTACCATGATGGCCAGGAAAACTCCATGAAATGCACCATGCTTAAAGGTATCAAACTCCCCTTCCTGTCCTTCTCCATTGTTAAAACCCAGTAGGAAGAATGAAAGCAATAAAGATAAAATGAGTGCAACGACCATCATCACTGCCATGTTGTTGGGTTTAAGTTCTTCTGCAGTTTTACCTAAAGATTGCATCCAGGCGTTTCCAAAGACCTTAGGGTGGTAATAAATAAAGCCAATAATTGTGGGAATTAATGTAGAAATAACCAGGGATAACCAATTTACACCTTCCATGTTGATTTAGTTTTTGTTTTAAGAATAAAATTAACTACGAAGGGTGTTTCACAAAGCAAGTAATAAATGAATAGCTTATATGAAGATAACGAATTTTAGTAAAGATATCTACTTCTTATATTTATCATTTAATCCCAATCCCTGTAAAATCATGGGTTCTATCTTATCTAAACGAGCGGCTTTGGTCTCAATTCGCTTGGCCGAATCAATGTATTCAATATATTCTTTTTGCTTACCAGGGGTAAGATCTTTAAAAGACATGGCTAATTCTTTGGAGTCAGCAAACCGAGCCTTTAATTCCTTGGGAATAGATGGTGTTATTCTAACCGGTTTGGAAGGCTTTATAAATTTTCCTTGTTTTTGATTCTCTATTGCTTCCTGAATATACAATATCAAAAGTTTTTCATCTATTTGATCTTCTGTTTCCATTCTCCATTGTCGCATCGCCACCGTTTTCCCTTCTTGAGCATTAATCAACTTATTATGTTCATCCCGCAACAATCCACCTTGAAAAAACCATATCCCAAAATGATTTTTGAATGCTCCGATCCCTAATATATTTTTATCATCCACTGTATACACGGGCATACCCCATTTAACAGTTTCCTTCAACTCTGTTTTTAAGATAATGTTTCTGAGCTTGGTCAAGGCGGACTTATAATGGCGCTGTTTATCTATGAAGGCATTTATTTTTTGCGATGTATCCATGAATTAGTTGATTTATCATTTTATTTCGTCGGATCTTTATCACATAGTTTCAATGGGAAATCCATTATGGAGTAGAACTATTTGCAAAAGTATCTAAAAAAAATTTAGGTTCATATCCCATTATAAAATACGTCTGCAAAGAATTTTTCATTCTTCTTAAAAGAATTTTATCGAATGATAATAAAACCAAAGACCTACCTATGCCAATATTTATTATTTTAATAAATAAAATATTTCTAGATTCGGTTGCATTACCCTTAAATCTATATCAAATTTGAAATTTTACAAAGACCAAATTTTTCATATATACAACCAGGGAAATAATCGTCGGCAAATTTTTTTCTCAGCTGAGAATTATGAATTCTTTTTGTGGAAAATGAAAGCTTATTTAATCCCTTTTGGTGACATAATAGCATGGTGTTTGATGCCCAATCATTTTCATTGGCTATTTAATGTAAATCATAAAAGTATTGAAAGACAAATTCTTCGAGATAATATTGATAAAATAGAACTTGCGAGAAGAATACAAAAATATGGGCAAAAGGCTCAACCAGTTAAGCGAACTTTTACTCGAACAGCAGAGGGTGATAAGGCAATAAGTTTAAATGAAGCTATTGGCGATTTACAAAAAGGATATACCAGGGCTATAAACAGGGAAAAAGGCTGGACTGGAAGTCTGTTTAGAGGAACCTGTAAAGCAAAAGACGGTTGGATAGATGAATTTATTACTTTGAACTTGCGCAGAAACACGGATACTCGATTTGCACTTGGAAATGATTATAGCTTTCACTGCTTTGATTATATTCATAAAAATCCGGTTGATGCTGGTCTGGTAAATAAAGCAATTGATTATCCTTGGTCTTCTGCGAAAGATTACGCCGGACTGCGAAAAGGAACTTTATGCAATCTGGAATTAGGTAGACGCATAAGTAATTTACTTTAGTTTTACGAGGTCATTTCCAATGCCCTCGTAAATTGAGTTCCAAGAAGTAAAAAATGAGAGGGGCGCGGAAAGCGACCCTCTCATTTCTAATCGATCAATATCATTTTCTTGGTCAACAAGGCATCTGATGTCTTCAATTGATAATAATACAT
>JAHEJC010000224.1 GCA_024639065.1 Lewinellaceae bacterium
GGACTTAGCGAAGAATAAACCAGTTCTTCTTGGTCAATTGAATAGTAACGAAGATAGACCTTCCGCCTCTTCCCGCTCAAGATGGAAAACAACCATCATAAATCGGTGATAGGATCTCGGAAAGCGTTCAGCGGATAGCGCTTCTCATTTAAAATTGCTCTTTGCCTTGAAGTATTCATTGAAATTGTACCTCGAATGTTCAGATAAGGGTGCCCAGTTTTGAGGGATGTAATTTTTCAACCTATCTATCGTTGGTCTATGGGTTGCATCCAGGGCCAGATTATTCCATTCATTGGGATCGGTGATCATATCATATAATTCCATGGATTCATCTTCATATTGGATCAGTCTATATTGATCATTGCGAATGGCTATGTTTCCGACACCATAAAATGAAAGAGCAGGATGATCCCAGGATCTTTTCGGGTTTTCGATCAAACGTAGTATAGAGTGTCCTTCATTCATTGTGTTTGCAGGCAAGCCACATAATTCCACCAGGGTTGGATACATGTCCAGTAATTGCACCGGCCGAGAGCAGGTCAATCCCTTCTCTCCGTTCAAGGGTTTGAAGATAAGCACTGTTCGGGTATCCCTTTCCCAAAGTGCTTGTTTGGCCAAGCGGTTCTTCTCACCGATATGGTATCCATGATCAGACCACAATACTACGATTGTATTATCTGCATAATTCGAATTTTCCAATGCATCCAACACCTTACCGACCTGGGCATCCACAAAGGCAATACAAGCCAGGTACGCTTGGACTACTTCTTTCCATTGATTGGCCTTAATCAACTCTTCCGTAGTAGGCATCATAGGCGCATCTGCCACCTTCCTGGCAAAGGCCGGTATATCATTGAAATCATCTCGCCTATAAGGAGGTAACTGAATGCTATCCAGCGGGAACTTATCAAACCATTTCTGTGGAACATACCAAGGCACATGGGGTCGAACAAATCCCACAGCCATAAAGAAAGGTTGATCATGTGGTTGGTTTAATTTATCAACGGCCCATCTTGCACTTTGAAAGTCGGTCATAAGGCTATCGTTTGTAGGATAAGGTGCCCAGTCCGTCTGCGTATTACCAACCTTTCCTTCTATTTTGCTGGGATCATAATTAAAACGTTCGACGGGTTTGGGTCCCATCCCAGCAAACATGCCTCCATATTCATCGAACGTATTAGCTGCATCTCCGTTATGATATATCTTGCCTACCGCCATGGATTTATATCCATGGGATTCGAAATAGTCAGGCATAAAAATCGCTTTTCTACTAGCTTCATTACTTTGCTTGATGAACGTATCTCTTAATTGCAAGTAATTACCAGAGGTGGGTGGGTAGAGGCCGGTCATTATGCTAGCTCTGGAAGGTCCGCAAATGGGCGCCTGACAATGAGCATTCGTAAACAATACTCCGCTTCGAGCCAGTTTATCTATATTAGGCGTGGGTACATGGATTGAACCATTCATGCAATTCACATAGTCGTTTAAATCATCAATGGCTATGAATAGCACGTTAGGTTTGTCCTGACCTGTGCTATTTATTGACCATAGTAAAGTGATCAGAACGGCTGTGCATATGGATTTCACCATGTAAAATTATTTTGTTTTAATTTTATTCTAGACGTCTCTTCACTTCCTCAATAGATTCTCTAAACACTGTTTTAATCTCCTCAAAAGTAGTGTCAGGATGATTATTCCAATCCATTAGTCGATGATTTACTACTCGCCCATCCTCATATTTTTCTAGCGTAAACCGGACTACCTGCATGGCAGGCCTCCTGTGGATATAATCTCCAGCCACATCAATCGACCCTTTGTAGAGCGCACAAAACAGACTATAGCTTTCATTGCGAATATCATCATCACACTTTCGGTCATCTTGTTTATGCCAATCTGAGGCATCAGATAAAACAGCATGGGCTTGCTCGATAATTTTTAAGTCTATTGAATCAAATTCCAGCTGCCTATTTTCTGTATTTTGTCCAGAGGCTAATGGAGTACACAACGTTAAGAATAGAATAACAAATACAGATTTCATATTGTCTTTTATACTTTAAGCTATTTCAGGATCTCTTGTCATCTTGAAATCTCAACCCATACTGGACTTGACCACGCCATCTCATTTGTTGGAAATGTCCATAATCTTCCCGGCACTTCACTTACTTGAGCAATGCGAAGATAATAGAAACAGTCTGAATTAAAATCTCGATCTTCTATTTGGAATTCGGTGGTATCAGCATCCGGTGCCACCTGGTAAAGGATACTATACTCTCCTGCTGTATATTTAACGACCTCCACAACTTCTAATTTATTGGTTCCAGCAACTTTTGCCGTGATGGTCGGGTTTCGTTTCGATTTGATCTCACTACCCATGGAGTGGCCATTTACTGTAAAACCGAGATAAATACGGGTGCCGGTAGTGGCATAGGTTCGCCGCTTTTCCAAAGCATCCCACAACCGATCCCGGTTGTTTTCCTTGGCGATGGCCACTGCCAAACCACCGGTATGCTGGGTGTAAATTGTATAATTATTGGCTCCTGGTCTTCCTAAATGATTATCCGTTGAGCCAATTATTCCAATCCTATGTCCACGGTGCCAAGCATGCTGAAAAGTCCATTTGTTATCTTTTCCAAGTTCAAAACGTTGAGGTTCATCTCCCGGTTGGATAAGATATCTTCCATTCCACAAACTATATATTTCACCTAATCGCCTATAGGTATTGTTGATATGGTCCCAGTTGGTATGCTCCTCGAAATTCCAAGTAAGGTGAGGAATGCATAACACTGGTTTATTTTGTTGGTCGAAAGCGTCCCATAGAGAAGGCAAGTCAGGGTGCTTCCTGCGGTCAAAAACCTGGAGTCCCCTCTCCTTGTACATAATGATGTGATGGGTAATACCCGGAGTCCATTCGTAAGCAAAAAATGTGGTGAACTGACCAGGCTGATAAAACGAATCAGATACATGTTGAGAATAGTCCCAGGCGTTTTGATCAAACAATGAAACATCATGCTCAGAGGCTGAAGCAAAATCAAGTTGGACAACCTCCTTAGCATATGAATACGCTTCCGGGGCCGTGGTGAAGTTTCCTCGGTGGTCACCACCCGAATTTAATCTTTGGAAATCCTTAAGGGATAATGTGTTGACATCTCGGTTAGGGTGATCATGTGTAACCGGTTCGATTCCGAAAAAGCCCTTATTCAATGTACCGGAACCCGTGTGAAAGTGCGTGTCTCCGAAATATCGTTTAAATTCCAATTGAGTGGTCGAGTTATAGGAATAATGGGATGATATCTTGAGCGCATCATTGGTTACAACCGTAGTTTTTTGAAATCCAGGCGTATTATAAACTAAATCTTTAAAGACATGTTTCCCCTGGTCAAGATCAGTAAAAGTATAACGCTCAGGCAGGATTGCAGTTTGGTCAGTAGATTGAAAATTTATATTTCCTCGATAGCCTGAAGCCAAATTTCCAAATTGATCCAGCACCACGATAGCAAGATCAAACGGTTGTCCAATACTTATATCGGCCGGAGAAGTCAGAATCAATGTCTTGGCCTCTTGAGGTATTATTTTAATGACAGGTGGATTGGTTATTTTCTGCCACTCATCGTTTTGATCGCTCCGCACTTCAGCCCGGACAGTAAAGTCCCGAGCCAAGCTTTGAACCAATCCCTTGTAATGGATGATCATTCTATCCCCTTTCTCTAAAATTCCATCCTTCAACGTACATTGAAAGATACCTCCGGCTACACCGTAAGTCAAAACGTTAACCTCCCCGTCGTTCGAAGCTTTTGCACTCACATAACCCAAAAAATCCGGTGCAACATTCTGTGGTCTGCTCCAAAATAGGAACTCCGTTTCTGCGTACGCCACGGGATACTCCATTCGAATACCTCCACCTGTGGTTATTTTTTCCTCCTGAACCGTGTAGGTATAGATGATCTCTTGTAAAGAACCCGCTATAGCCTGATTAATAGAAACTTCCAATGGCTGAGGAATTTGTTGGGCAGCGACATAGTGCACAGCTATGCACAAAAACAATTTAAGCAGATTGTTGATTGCTTTCATTTTTTAAATGCCTTTTTGCCTAAGTTAAACAAAATCCGCATAGCTTAAGCTAATCTTTTTCACCTAACCCTGCTGAGATCCAAATTTCCATAATGCGCACAACTTCTTATCTCTGATTTGTGGTTTTCACCCTGATTCAAGTGTGTCTTATCTTAAGATTAATATTAATCGATCCAAATGGGTGTACCCGAATCTAATTTTAATGATTTTCAGAAGAAGTTGATTTCGATCAAAAAGAGTCGACCATTTTTGGCTTCCTCTTATATGAAAGTAGACCCAGTCAAGAAACGATAGCCCGATTCGCACAGGAGAATCCTGAATGGATTGATGAGTTGGCCAGAAATGCAGGCATTTATTTTTGTTTCCGTTTAAAAGTGGTGAGAAAAAATTCAAGAATCCGAGCATCGAACTTACAATGATCTTTAAGCTAGGCATATCACGATTACCTGGAATTGTGCTTTTTGCTCCACCTAATGACGCCGGGAAGGTTCCTAGCAAGCATTTTGGGTACCTCCCGCTGGAAGAAAAAGATTTCAATGATTCAAATGTTTATGAAACAATACTGGATGAACTCTTCAAATTGATCAGAAAAAGTATAGACCAACACAAAGAATCAAATGCAGTGTTGTATTATAAAAAAATGAATTATCAAGACTTAGAAGGAACTGCAGGCATTGGCTGCGCGACTACTCCTGGGCCTCGAGAGCCGACTCTTGAGTTACTTGCCATAGACATGGGTTATCGAGGGACAGCCACAGGAAATCCTGCTTATGATACCGGTGGTATTTCAGTCACCTGAGACTTATAGTATCTCCAATGACCATCAATGTTTTTGAATAAATCCATAAAAAGTACTTGGTGCTGAAACGAATATTCCTCAAATGTGCCGGCAATAAATCCACTACCCGATACGATACCGATTTCACTGAAAACTTCATATTGGACATCGAACACTTCGTAGCGGGTTATCTTGACCATACCGGGCTTAAAGCTGGACAGGATATCCTGCTTTCTTTCAATGGTTCCATTTAGGGTGAATCCCTGATAGTCATCTAAAATGATTTCGTCCAGTTTTTCTACATCGCTGTCTTGTAACGCCTTTTTTAATGCCTCAAATGCATTGGACAATACTATTTCTTTATCCATGAATCTGGTTTCTTTTTCACCTATATAATAATAAGTTTCAGTTTACATAAAAGTACCTTATCCGGCAAGCATGACCGTTGCTCTTTTCATTTTTATTCGATGCGATCTTGATTTCTAATTCATGATCCGACGGCATTAACCCGCTTGCTAAGGTATAATACCATGGTAAATGGAGGTGTTCGCTCCAGCGGGTGAATAAGTCTAAGGTGGACCAGTCGCCTTGATCAATACGGTATTCAATCATACCAGCATCTTGTCCTGCAGCGACTGCGATCCCTACCGCATTGCCTCTAAACTTAAATTTCAACCAACCCGCTGGCCGATCGCCTACGAGCATTGGCACGTTTACATAATTCGGGCGAACCCCAGTTCCATCATCAGGATTCCAGGATGCTTCGACATACCAATTCTCCGAATATTTTGCTGATGAAATATCAATTAATGAGCCTTCATCGAAACAAAATTCGTCCAGCCTTTCCGGGAGGCGATGGGACGTAATTGAATCGTTTGCCCTAGTCGAAACGTTAAAAGCGTCATTGAGAAACTTTATAATTGAACGCGCATAAACACCCTGTCCAAATGGTGATGGGTGCAAATTGATGAAATCCTCCTCCCAGGTAAATTCACCATGGTCTATTCGGTCTGTAACTTCTTTAGCCAGATTGATGGTGGGGATATTATAGTGCGCGGCGACCTGATTATGATTTTTAATCACATCAGGTTCTTGCCCTGAACGATACGATTTCATTTTATCGGGATCCACAAAATGCATCATCACAATATCAATGGCTGGATTATATTTTCGAAGACGCCTTATGATTCCCTCCATCGCTCTGATTTGCTCATCCCTGGTTCTACCATTCGTGGCATCATTCACGGCAGCTTCTTCAAATAAAAGGTCGACCTTTCCATGGAGTAAAACATCGCGCTCCAATCGAAAAGCCGCTGGAGTGGTTCCCATGGAAGGGATACCCGCTTCGATAAACTCAAACTCCGTTTCCGGAAATCGCTTAATAAGGAAGTTACTTACACTGTCACGCCAACCAGGATTATAAGTTATTGATCCTCCCAGGAAGGCTACCCGACCATGCTTTTTTCGATCAAATTGAATATAACAATTTTGAAGACCTGATCCAATTTCATGATAATCCCTAGCATCGAGCGGATAATTAATCGAATGGTACTTAATAAAATCTGCCACCACTCTAGGTGTCTCGATCTCGAAATGATGACCCTGTAAATTTTGAACGCCTTGGGTGCAAGGATTCACTGTGGCCACTCCTCCCATACGGATATATTTATTTATTAAGGGAAAGGTATTTTCTTCGGGGGGAACAATTTTGTCATTCAACGCAATCATATGCAAGATGGGTATTTTTGCTTTGGCAAGTGCTGCCAATTGATCCACCGGGTTGAGTGCATACAAATTGGCATCTTCATCCGATATAAACCCATATTCTTTTTTTAACCTTTCCCAGTCCACCTGACTTCCTGGTGAAGCGCCAAATCCTGCAGGCCAACTCTTAAAATCACAGACGGGTGCTTCAGCGTATATGCATGATACGTTGGATGGATTTTTCGCAGCCCAGTTATAAACGAATAAGCCACCCCTACTTACACCGGCTAAAGCAACTTTTTTTTGCAGCTTGTATCGTTGTGTTAAATGGTCATAAAATTTATTCCAGATACGTACAGCATCCGGACTGCCAAATTTGCCGTCTGTATTTATATAAACAAGATGAAACCCTTCCGATACAAGTAGGCTATCCGCTTCAGTATGCCAGTCAGGAAACCGAGCACGCCAGACCCAAGGACTACCTGGAAGGGCTTGACTAGGAGCAATGATTCTTGCATCTCTTCCCTCAAATTTAAAATCAAATCGATCAAATCCCTTCCAAAGTGACGCCTTACCCTGATCCGCTACATTTTGTGCATAAATATTTTGCGCACCAAATTTGCATACAAATATCGTGATCAATAAGAGCCCTAGAATTGAAATAAATTTATGCATTAATCCATTATTACATTACGATTCGATAAGTGAATTTAATTTGATTTTATATTTTTGCGTATTGAATGGTTGACTTAAAAGCACCAATTGTTTCAGCTAAATCCTGACTTAATATACTTTCATTCACTGCAAACCTTAAATTACCTGCTCCGTCAGCCTGTCCAATCCAAATATTGTGGTCTTTATTGAGTTTTTCTGCTAACAGGCTAGAATTTATTTTAGGTAATAAACTAAAATTATAAATATTGGTACCATTGGAAACCGGTATAATTTCTACTTCTGGAATTTTATTCAAAACGTCCATCAAAAGTTTCGATTTTCGGACAACTTCCGCCCATCGCTCCTCAATTCCATTAAGGTAGTGCAGTGCCACAGATGTATTGAGCCAACTTTGGAATACCGATCCACCATAGATTTTAATCTGATGTGGAATTTGGTCGATCAATTCAGCATCTCCGCATAGCATAGCCCCTCCAGCTGCGTTGAGGTATTTGTACAAAGAAATATAGACCGTGTCAAAGTAGGAGGCATACTCAGCCAGTGATATCCCTGTAAACGCAGAAGCTATATGAAGACGGGCTCCATCCAAATGCAGCTTGTATCCATTTTCCCTACAATAGCTAGAAATTGACTTAATGCTCTCGAGTGGAATGGCGGTTCCTTGAGCGCGTCTTACTGGATTTTCAATGACCACTGTTCCAAGACCGCTTTTAAAAACTTCATTCTTATTTGTATAATCAATGGTTGCGGTTAAATCGTTAACATCAAAATAAGCTTTTCCTTTTCCAACTGGGATGAGGCGTTTGCTATGGACACTCTGCGCGGCATCCGCTTCATCTCTAAACACATGACTATTTTCAGGAACAATCACTTTGGCATTGTGACCATTCAATAATTTAACAGCTAATTGATTTGCCATCGTTCCGGTAGGCAAGTAAATGGCTTTATCTTTTCCGGTAAGTTTTGCGAAAGTCTCTTCTAAGTTTTTTGTTGAACCCCCATTGCCATAATAATCCGGTTGGATAGGTGATCCATCATGAATCTCACCAAGGATTTGCAGATAGTCCTCCGGTAAGAAGGCCAATCCATCATAGATAAAATTGATTGTTTTTGAGCTCTCCTTAATGTTGTTTTTGGTCAAGGATGGAAGAGCTCCGTGTGCCATTGTGGATACCCCGAGAGGCAGCGCTGCCAGGCTACATTTCTTTAAAAAATTCCTCCGGTCGTTTAATGACAATAGCTTATTCATTTTATGCTTTTTATAATTTCTATCAGCTAAAAATAAGCAATTCTGAACGACATTAATTTACGGATCCTGAATTATCGGTATTGAGATTGAGTAGTGGGTATTGAGACTAATGTCTCATTTCTGTTATCTGATTAGCCTTGGGTTTATTCCCCAGTCTGTATAGTTATGATCTTTCAGACCTAAAACGAGTATCTGAGTAGTGAGATAGTGTGGATTTTTGGTTTTGGATTGCAATCAATTTTTGAACAACATCAATGTACGGATCCTGAATTAAATCTATCTATGACAAGCAGGTTCATGACGAATGTAAAAAAATCGGCAATCGTTTAATACCTCCTTCACTTCGTCTCGGCAGGCGAGCTGCAATCGTCAAGCATCACTTCGTGGCTTTAGGCATCAAGGATTCGAAAATACTTTCAATCTGACATCTGTCTTCTGATCCTAAGCCTCGTAGTGCTTAAACACCTTATATCCGTACCAGGTTATATAAACAAAACAAAACAAGGGAAGGATGAATGAAAAATTCACTTCAGAAACGCCGGTAATTTTAATATCATTCACTGCATTGCCTCCTGCATCAATGATTATACCTTGTAGTTTTGGCATTAACGCGCCGCCAACGATTGCCATAACCAATCCAGCAGCACCAATTTTTGATTCTTCTTCGTGCAAGCCTTGCAAAGCAATTCCGTATATGGTAGGAAACATCAGCGACATACAAAACGAAATTCCAACTAAACTATACAGACCTGCGATCCCTTCAATCCAAATGGTGCCAGCGCAAAAAACCATGGCTACCAGCGCAAAATACATCAACAATTTTCCTGAGCTGACAAAACGTAGCAGGTAAGTGCCGATGGCACGGCCTACCAGAAAAACGATAAAAGCTCCAAACTGATAATTGGCAGCGGTTTCACTGTCCATACCGATACCTTCTGCATACTGGTATATATATGTCCAGCACATAATCTGAGCGCCTACATACAATACTTGAGCCAATACGCCATACATATATTTGCGGTTTTGCTTTAAGGAGGCAAAAGTGGCTCCAATACTGGGAATTCCATTTTCATCTTTTTCCTGAGGCATTTTAGTCAATAAGATCAAGATAAAAACGCCCATGATTACTAAACCCAATACTACATAAGGGTCCCGTATGACTAAAAGATCGGAAGTCCGTATAAGCATCTTTTTAGCTTCCGCCAGTGAAGCGTAATTCTCAATATCATCAGATTGTAACTTTCTAAGCACAAATTGTTGCGCTACCAGTAAACCTAAAATTAGCCCTACCGGATTGAAAGCTTGGGCTAGATTGAGCCGTTGCGTGGCAGTTTTAGGATCTCCCATGGCCAGAATATAAGGATTGGCCGTAGTCTCCAGAAAAGCTAAGCCAAAGGTCAAGATGTACAACCCCAAACAAAAAAACCAGAATTGCTCGGTGATGGCAGCCGGATAAAAGAATAATGCCCCGCCAGCATATAAAGCAAGTCCTATCAAAACCCCAACTTTATAACTGTACTTTCGCACAAATAATGCTGCAGGCAAAGCCATGCAAAAATAGCCACCATAAAAAGCCATCTGAACCCATGCAGCCTGAGAGTTAGATAATTCAAGTACTTTCTTAAAAGCCTGTACCATCGGATCCGTCACTGCATTCGCAAATCCCCAAAGAGCAAATAAGGACGTG
>JAHEJC010000225.1:0-6311 GCA_024639065.1 Lewinellaceae bacterium
TCCAGTGATTCTGCATGGACCATTTTGGAAATGATATCCATATCGTTTCCATTGTTCATAAGTACAGACGCGTGCAGTAACATACACCCCGTTAAATAAAATCTGTCTTTTTGTTTAGCGTTGTACCGCCGTAATAAATCGTTGCGAATCATATAACCCCATATTTCTTTTTTCCATAAAAGGATAGCCCCCACAATTAACGTTGAAACAAAAAATAATAAATCGGTTGCAAAAATAACTCCGGTTGGGTGGTCTGTTTGGTTTATGGCAATCGGTATTTCGTTGGTGAAGACACAACTCAATGATTGTATTATCCATAACGTGCCCAAAATAAAGCAAAAAAGAACATGAAACCACTGATCCATTTTACAGGTATGTTGAAGCTTATTTGTTGCTTAAGTCTCCCAACATCCAGCACAATTAGGGAAAAAACTGTGCACAAACGGATAGTATTAAAATCAAAACATAAATCAGAAAAAATTTATTGAAAGCTGCTCAATAGGTATAAAAAAGGAAATTGTAAGTTATTTACCTAAGGTCCCCATCCATACGAATTTGTGCTTTTAATGAATTACGCAAAGAGAAAAATATAGCGCCAATCATAATTGGTATTACAATCGCTAAAGTGACGATATCATTTCCTAGCCAGACGGTGGCTATTATTTCATTATCAAGATAAACATGTTTGAAAAAGATTCCTCCGGAGGTGACCAATATGGATAGAAACTATTACGACTATTGATAATAAGAGCGGTAACTTAAATTTTATCATTCTCTGTCTTTTGAATTATCTATGTCCCATCAGTTCATGTACTGCCGAGAAGCGCACCCTAAAATTGAATAAGTAGCAGCTTCTCTATGCTAAATGCTAGGAATGATTATAAGCGCTACAGATTTGGCATTAGATGCAATGATGTGGATCATATTAGATCGTGCAAATCGAATATACTTTACATTATTTCGACAGTACTCAATTGCTTGGATCTGATAATCGAGGAACGAATTGATTTAAGTTTTCGAATTGAGTAATTAGAGTCATGCGAAATACTGAGTCAAATCATTGTCAATGCATCATTTCCAGATTACATTTTGATCATTAATTTCCCTACAAAAACTGAATGACTATGAATAGCCGATCTTTTTTTCTAATGCCCTGGTTTCTACTCGCCTTATTCTTCCTATTTGTCCAACATCCAGGATGGAATCAAAATCAATTAAATATGGATTTGCTGGCTCATTGGCCGGAAGGCACGGTAGAGGATATTCAAATTATAGACGACGTTTTGTATTATGCCGATGGGGCCACATTCATGATCAGTGATGTTTCCGATCCCATTCAACCTACTGAGCTGGGCTCATATACAATGAGCGTGTCTATTGTGGCCTTATTAATTGATGATCATATTGCGTATGTAGGCGATGGATCCAACCTGGTACATATTTTAGATATATCCAATGCTGCTGCACCACAATTTGTAGCGCAAGTCCAAACGTCTAACCGCTTTATCATCGATATGGAGAAGCGTGCTAATTATTTATATATAGCTCATACAAAAGGTTTGTCGGTTGTTGATGTAAGTGATGAGCTGCAACCTATAGTTGTGAACTTTGACTTTAAAGAGTATTGGTTTCAGGACCTGCTGATTGATAGTACCACCTTGTTTGCCACTGACCGTCCGTATGGGCTTCGGGTGTTCAGCCTGAACGATCCGACTCTTCCAAAAGAAATAGGTTCTTTTGAGATTGATCAATCCAGCTATTCGATCGACCGACAAGGCGACAATTTATATGTAACCGATGATTCAGAGGGAACGATTATTTTTGATGTTTCCGATCCAGCCACTCCACTAATGGTCAACAAGATTAGCGGAGCTATAACCCATTCTGCGGTTATTGTGGATAGCATCCTTTACTGTGCAAGAGGTGCGAGACTGGATATTTTCAATGTAGCTGATCCATCCAATCCACAGCGCCTGAATCGATCAGAGATGGATTTTATTCTTGAAAAGATTCGTTGGTCCGATCATCATCTCTTTGTGACCTCCTATGATCAAGATCTATATATATTGGACGTAGCGGATGCACAAAATCCAATAATTATTTCCAGTATAGCCACTGGTGGAATAACCAGGGATATTTTTGTGCAAGACCAATTGGCGTATGTAGCCAATAGTCGTTACGGCCTGCGCATTATGGATATCAGTGATCCTGCGGATCCGGTGGAATTGAGCCTAATCTACACCGGGGATATCGCGGAGCAAATCATGGTCAAAGATCAAATTGCCTTCATTGCCAATTATTTTCACGGCATCATTACCTTGGATGTCACAGATCCACAAAATCCCATTATACTGGATGAATTTGATACTGGATGGGCTGAGGACTTAGTTATTAAAGGTGCATATATTTATATGGCTGATCGCACAGCAGGGCTGGTGATCATAAATATTGCTGATCCAGCCAACCTCATAAAATCAACTAATCTTGATTTTGCCAGCAATGTAGTGGGTTTGGATGTGGCTGGCGATTATGCCTATATGGCTGCCCACAACTCAGGCTTTTACATTATGGATATTGCTGATCCGATCATGCCGGTAGAGGTCGGTCATCTGGAAGGCAATATCTGGGAAGTTTTCGTCGTGGATCAATATGCTTATCTGGCCGATTACGACAGCGGTTTACGGATCATCGATATCAGTGATCCCTCCAATCCTGTTGAGACAGGTCGTATCGCACTGTCTGATCGTCCTTCTGACTTAATTATTTCTGGAAATTATGCCTATCTGGCTGTTGGCAATTCGGGTGTACGTATGATTGACATAAAGGATCCAGCCAATCCATTCGAGCATGGTTACTTTCAGCAGGTCACCAGCACCAGAAAGATAAGTGCCTCAGAAGACTATATCTTTTTGTACGACCGGAATGGCGGCGTATATGTTCTAGATGGACAAGAAAGTACCACGCCCGTTTTACCACTGATTGATCAGACCATACAATTTGAATGTATTCCCAACCCATTTTCAGAAACAACTCAGATTAGATTTTACAATTCTGAAAAGGGTCCGGTGGAGATCCGAATCTTTGATCAAAGTGGTAAGCAGGTTAACCTACTTTTGAAAAATGAATTACCGGCTGGCGATTTCATGTTGTACTGGGATGGAATCGACGCATCCGACAACCTGTTGCCTGTAGGTTTTTATTTTTGTCAAATGAAAACATCCAGAGGAATAGCTACAAAAAAATTGGTGAAGTCAGAGTGAGCATGCATCCAAATCCTTTTTAGGCAATAATGGATAAAACAAAAATGATCCTATTGAAGAGGAATATCAATCCATACTTGCCATCTAGAAAATTTCCTAAATTTCCCTAGCAAAATCATACGAATAGATGTACATTGAAAATACACAGCGCATCATATTAAAAGTATTAAAATTTCGACGAACATTTTATGTTTAAAATTCACTTATCATGAAAAAAGTATTCATCCTCCTGGTTTATATAATAGGATCAACCAGCACGTTTTCCTACGCCCAAACTTTTGAAAGCGATCTTCCGGAAAATATTTCCCGCATGTGGGTCGGTCCTGAATATTGGGCAAACCGGCTGCAGGACTGGAAACTTCAGGATGGACGCATCGTTTGCACTGAAACCTCAGCACAAAAACCTATGCGTACATTACACCTCCTGCCCTATTCTATAGGTAGCGCCGATCAAAATTTTCAGTTGAGTGTAATCACCGGGCTTGATATAGGAAATAATACTTTATCCGAAAACACCTGGACCGGGTTCCTGATCGGAGCAGGAGGCGGTGAGATAGACTACCGTGGGGCCGCCTTGGTGCACCATGGAGCTGGGAAAGGTGGTGGGATCATCGCCGGTGTCAATGGTCGAGGCAAGCTGATGTTTTGGGATATGAGCCAAGCAGGGTACCCACGGCTTCCTTTTGAGGTGGTTACCGACAACCCAACGCCTATTAACGCATCCGGTGCATGGCAACTAAAACTTAATTACACTGCAGAAACTGATAATAAGAGGCTCCAATTAACACTCAGCGACTCGAATACGAATGAACTGATTGGGGAAATCCGCTTGGCAACTATTGCCTCTAAAAAGTTGACGGGAAATGTAGCGTTAGTATCGCACCCAGGAACTAATGAAGATCAAGCCGGGTACTGGTTCACAGACTGGAAAGTGACCGGCCCACGAATGATTCCAAATCCTAACGGCCTTTTCGGACCTATCCTTTCCTGTTATTATACGGTAAGCGAAACCGTATTGAAGATGACTGCCCAGTTTCCCATCCTGGGAGCAGATGATCCGCTCACGGCTGTCCTGGAAATATGGGAGGAAAAGGACGCAACCTGGAAACAGGTAGATGAAGCGCATATTGAATCGCCCTCTTTTACTGCCTTGTTCAGGGTAGCTGATTGGGATGAATCGAGTAACACCCGCTATCGGGTCGGCTATGTGGGCTTGATTCATCAAGATAAATTGGAAGCATCCTATTTCGAGGGGGTGATTCCTTACAACCCAGTAGATAAACATAAAATTACCGTGGCGGCATTCACCGGAAATCAGAATATGGCTCATCATGCCGACAGGAGGCGGTTACGAGATGCAGGACGAAACTCATTCGATGTAGGCGTCACGGCGATCGAATCCAGGTGGACCGATAATAATGTGTGGTTCCCCCACGAGGAACTAACCGAAAATGTACAGAAACAGCAACCTGATTTGCTGGTATTTACAGGTGATCAGATTTATGAGGGTACGCCCACTACAGCGGCATTTAATAATCCTTATCCGGACCTGTTGTACAAATGGTATTTGTGGTGCTGGGCCTACCGGGACCTGACCAGGAATATACCGACCATATGCATGCCGGATGACCATGATGTTTACCAGGGCAACCTATGGGGCTGGGGTGGCAAGAGAACACCTGGTGAATACCCTCAAGAAGGAAAATGGAAGGCAGTCTATAACGATGGTGGGTACTGGATGCCAGCGGACTGGGTCAAGATGGTCGAACGAACGCAAACCGCCCACCTGCCAGATCCGTACGATCCTACCCCGGTTGAACAGGGTATCGGAGTCTACTACACCCAATTAAAACTGGGAGGCATCAGTTTTGCTATTCTGGAAGATCGTAAATTCAAAACACCGATGCCATTTATTGAACCGATCGCAGCAAAAGTGGATAGCCTGAGAAGCATTTATGGGGAAGGATTTGCACCGTACCGCAAGCACATTCCAGAAGCTCAGATACTGGGTGACCGGCAACTCAATTTTATCCGGGACTGGGTCAATGACCACCAAGGAGTATATATGAAAGCGGCACTGAGTCAGACCATATTTTCAGCCACCCACACCGGGGGGAATATCCAACCCAGCAAACCGGCCAAAGATCATGACTCCAATGGATGGCCGCAGTCTGGCAGAAACCAGGCCCTGGAAGCATTAAGGAAAGGATTTACTTTTATGATCGGCGGAGACCAGCATCTGGCCACGGTCATTCATCACGGAATCCATGATTTTGAAGATGCCGGTTTTTCATTCTGTGTACCCTCAATTGCCAACTTCTGGACGCGCTCCTGGCTGCCTGATCAACCCGGACTGAACCGGGACCTTGCCTTGCCTGACTACACCGGTTCATTTTTTGATGCTTTTGGAAACCGGATAACGCTTCATGCGGTAGCCAATCCCAAATCCCCCCTCGATTTATCCGATGAAGAAAAGGCCCGTGGCCGGACCGAATTATATCGAAAGGCCTCCGGTTACGGAATTGTCCAGTTTAATAAATCGGACCGGTCCATCACCATGGAGTGCTGGCCTCGTTATGTAGATCCATATGATCCATCCACTGGTGAGCAATATCCGGATTGGCCAGTGACTATATACCAGCAAGACAACTATGGTCGCGAAGCACTCACCTACCTTCCCGAGCTTCAGGTCCAGGGTATTGAAAATCCGGTGATCACCATCACCGATCAGGCGTCAAGCGAATTGGTCTATTCCATCCGTATTGCAGGAAACCGGTTTAGGCCCAAAGTATTTAAAGAGGGTGTATTCCAAGTGGATATTCGAGATCCTGAATCCGGGAAACATAAGGTCCTGACGGATGTTATGACAAGTGACCATGACCAGGGAAAAACGATCACTGTAATTTTTTAAATGACGATATCATTTGTCTGTAAAATGAAGTCCTTTTAGTTTTCAAGACCGCTCCCAAATAATTTACGCCCTTCAAAGGAATTTCTAACCTTTCTTTAAATATTCCGGAGTATGGATAATACTTTCCTGTCGAACTTAAG
>JAHEJC010000225.1:6321-10135 GCA_024639065.1 Lewinellaceae bacterium
CATGACCAGGATAAAACGATCACCATAAATTTTTAAATGACGATATCATTTGTCTGTAAAATGAAGTCCTTTTAGTTTTCAAGACCGCTCCCAAAGAATTCTGTTTAACCGCTTTGAAAGGAATTTCTAACCTTTCTTTAATATATTCCGGAATATGGATAATACTTGCCGGTCGAACTTAAGGATTTTTAGGTTCTTATGGATAATGCAAAACCTGGGAAGTAGTTTCCGATTATTGTGACCGAATCTGTTGTGCAAGTCTATGAGTATGTCCGACCGTGTAAAATATAAATTGCGTTTTAAAACATTTTAAATAGGGTTAGGTGAAGCTATTTCGAATTCAAGTTTTGGTTCATTACTTAGCTTATATTGTGTATTTACAATGATTGTATCTTTGTGACAATCAGAAACATTTATGATAGTTATTGGTGTGGTCAAACCGCTATCATTTATCTGAATTTTTTCATCTTTATATACTTGTATTTCAGTAATTAATACAATTTGGTTGAAACCATTTACTCTTTCTTTTTCAATCACAGTTTGTATTCTTGGAAAAGTTAATTCTTCCCTCGAGAAATGCGTAATTTTTATGACTTTACCAATTGCCTCCTTACTAAGTTCAAAAATTTTTTTCTCTTTATGATAATGTTCCTTTTGAAGTTCTTCAATTGGAATTCCTGTCATTCTTAACCCAATAAAAATTTCTATTTTCTCAGGTATAAATAATGAACTGAACTTTACTTGACTCATCAAATTATGAAATATGGAAACTTGTTGTTCTTTTGCCAATGCATTTTGCATGGTTTCACTTATAATAATATCAGGAATTTCATTTCCTATCTGATATTTTGTTGCGTCCTCTTTTAATAGTTTAATATTGTATTCTTCCAATCCTAATTTTGAGATTATTCTGCCTAATATTTTAATGCTCAATGGATTTATTTCCAATAATGTATATTTTAGTTCATGTTTTGAATATCTTAAAATAAAAGGAAGAATTAGGGTTGCAAATGGGCCTGTTCCAGCATACAATATGTGCAGCGGCACATTTTTTTTTATTTTTTCTTTGATAGCTTTATCAATCCCTCTTAAAAATTGCCTAGTTCTAATTAAATCATCAAGACATTGAGCAGCCCAAAATGTGCCTAATGCTTTACCATCATGGAATTGAATATCAGCTCGGCCATCTTCATCATCCATCTCCAGACCAGATATTTCATTCAAAATATATTTTAATTCTTTCGATGCTGCATAAAGCTTTTGGTAGTCAAGATTATCCTCAAAATATTCTGAGGTAATACGATTTATTTCCTGTTTTATGAACATGAATTAAAATTATCATTATAGTTTCGCCATCACGGCTAGCTTAAAATGGTATCGGCGGCACTTGACAGAATTGATTAAGATTGAAGTTAGCAAATTACCTACATGAACATTTAGCATACTCATTTTTAGCATTTGTTGATGGTCGGTTCTCATAGATCTTTACCTACCTTCTAAAAAATTATTTTCAGATGATCAATAAATATTTATTTTGCATAGTCTATAATGACTATGGAGTTACTTTTACTGGTTGAGTCCAGGCTATATGGGTGTCGCCGGATTTAAAAGGATTATCCTGTAATTGATCGGAAATTACTTTAGCTCTGACAAATAATTCATTTCCCTGAAAACGATATTCGGCAATTGGACCTTTCGTTTCCTTTAATATCTTAGGTTCAGATTCTCCTTTAATTACACCAATGAATTGAGTGTAATGAGTAGCTTTAGGATTAGAGACAATTTTTATCTGGTAATAATGTTCATCAATGGAGATGTCCTCCAATTCCACGCCAGTCGATGCATAAAAGGAAGCCGCTTCTAGTGCCGAAACTATGGGATTGCCTTGTAAGGTATCTTGCTTAACCATCACCCAACCACGTCCTGCATTGGAATACTGTGGTCCTTGTTGATGATAATTATGAGCATCATCGGTAGCTATGCCTAAAAGCAAATCTTTGCCATTCTGCAAGTAATGTATATTTAACAAATCCCAAATCATTTCTGTACTCAAATGGCTACTATCCCCGTAATTATTCACGGCGGGATGGCCGTTATACACTTCAAAAAATCGATTTCTATTCAATGGCCTGAGGTCATCAAGTGTAATACCCCATCCAAAATTGGGGTGATTGATATGTGCCATGATCTTCTGTCCGGATTGAATCCTCTGCTGGAAGACCGCATCCAAAGTTTGCTGTAGTACTTCCGGGACTGAATTTCCCCTGATCGGATCAATCTTAGCGGTAATATTAGATGCATTAATGTGCAATGGCTTTCGATCGAAGGAGGATGTAATTTCTTCGCACCGGATGATGAGAAATGAATCGGGAACTTCCAGGGTATTCCGGTATTGTTCGTAAGTTTTAAGTTTTACTTCCAACAAGGAGTCCTCATATCTGGTCTCCACCCAATTTGTCCCAAACGATTCCAAATAGGCTTCATATGCCCAGTATTTTGGAGACTCGGTAGGAGCTGAGACCCACTTTTCCCCCTCTTGAAAAATGTTGTGATCGGAAAGACCAATGAATTGATATCCATGGTCTTTGTACCATTTAATGATCATTTCCGGAAAATGATCACCATCACTCCAGAGTGAGTGAGTATGTAAATTACCTTTAAGCCACCTGACTTGTGCTTTTTTCGCATTCCTGCAGGATAGGAATGTGATAAGAAATATAACAATAATACCAAAAAGGAGGCCTGGAAATTTCATTTTCTTTAAATAGGTTATGATTCCTCCGTAAAATACAATTTATAATAATGGGTCCAAGCGGTCTTTTCATTTTCCGTTCAAAGGCGGTTGAGATATTCAGCACATCGGTAAGATGAATTACCTGAATATAGGTTTACTCCAGCCCAAAAATTACTTTGGATTAAAAAAGATACCTAAAAAAGTAAATCATCAAGCCAATAACAGCATGTGGGTCGGAATCGGTATTATTAGCGCCCAGATTGATGCTCTTATGGCTTTTTAACTTTCACGACATCAAAGTCAACTCCTGAAGAAGGTCCCGTTGGTGGAGCCACATCGAATCGAGCGTTCACTGCATAAAGAGAATTGCCAAATTCAGCTACAGTAGTAGGAATTCTAAATTCATCATCAGTAATAACGTCTGTTATTTCACCTGAATGTAAATTAGGACTCAGTTGGATTACGGTAATTTGATTGACAATATTCTGCACTACGTATAGCTTGAATCCATCCAACAAAATACCATCGCCATAAATAACCACCTCTGATCCGAGATCGATCAACTTGGAATCGCCGGTTGCGGGATCTACCTTGTACAAGGTACCCAGTGTCAGATTAACAAGGATCAGATTTTTACCATTCGGTGTTGCATCGATGCCATTCGCATTAATTGGGACATCAAAGGGAGGCGGTGGGACGTTGGTCATTTGAAAATCGCCTGTCAGGGGAATTACTTCGAAACTGGACGAACTGGGTAAATTTCCAGAAGGACCCAAGGCTACTTTATACAATAAAGGACGGAAACTATCCGTAAAATAGGCTGCTTGACGGGTGACCACGACATCATTCACTAAGGTAGGAGAACCATCATTTACAAATTGAAACATGGTCATCATTTCCCCAGTTTCAGCATCGTAGGCATATCCATTTCCAAAGAATCCACCGGCTACAAACAGTAAATTACTTCGACTATCGAAAGACAGGCCAACTGCATTTTGTGGAACTGGTGGATCAACCAAAACTGCTCCTTCTCCGGTCCGTAGATCTCCTTTGTAAATACGTCCACTAATAATGGAACCT
>JAHEJC010000226.1 GCA_024639065.1 Lewinellaceae bacterium
AGTAACTGTAATATTTGTCTAATTGATTATTTGCTTATTGCCTCGATCTTTTAAGTACTTCTAAGCCACGCTATTTTTCTGAACTGAAAGGTGGCCAACCTGCGAATACGCTAACTAGCTAAAATACCAATATGCGAATAGGCCAATATGCCGGTTCAAGTTCCCCACCGATAGCTGTTCAAATCCATGTCTAATAAGTCAATGACCCGATGGACGACAGTCATGCAAAAGTCCTCAATGGATAGAGGCTTGCTGTAAAGTGAGGGTGAGGCAGGTGCAATAATTCCACCCGCTAACGTAATGCGTTCCATATTTTGAAGGTGAATAAGGTTATAGGGTGTTTCTCGGGGTACCAGGATCAACTTCCTTCTTTCCTTAAGGACTACATCGGCAGCTCTAGTGGTCAAGTTATTGGATATACCGCCAGCGATACGGCCTATGAGGCCCATTGAACAAGGTATAATGACCATACTATTGTATTGTGCTGATCCACTGGCAAAAGGTGCTGTGAAATCATTCGATTTATAAAAATCAAATGGATAAAGCTTCGAATCAAATGCCGTGTTCAACTCTATCTTCCAATTGAATAGAGCGTTCTCAGAAACAACGACTCCAACCTTTTCCCATTGATCTGAAAGCTGGACCAAGGTATCCAAGAGCAGCTTTGCATAGAGCGATCCGCTGGCTCCTCCGATGGCTACTATAATGCGGTGCTGATTATTTGACATAGATTTCTTAACAACAATAAGGTTAGAAAGTTAAGGAAAATGTAGAAAGTGTGTGCATTCATACACCCCACAAGGATTAAGTCATTTAAAAAAATACAATCACATGGTATTATTATTTAATATGAATGAGTGTCTCATCGATGAATTTTTGCACCCTTTTCTAGTCCTCGCCACAATTAATAGAAATATAATTTAAAACATATTGTAAATAATTGTAATATTTATTACATTTGTTCCGAACAGCTTAAATATTATTTAATTATTTAATATATCGAACGTATGAAATTGCTTTTTTTAACCGCATCCATACTGCTACTCTTCACACCACTCATTGCTCAACCCGAATTTGCTTTCAACAGTGCCATTCAGGAATCTAAACAACCAAAAGTAAAATTTGTAAGCCAAACATCTGCAACAAGCGTCAAATCAATATTAAATACAGGCCCTTATGCAGTGAATCACGATTTAGTCAATCAAAAATTGGATATTGCTATGTCCAATGTATTTGATGTATTACTTTATGAATTACAAGATATGAACGGCCATAAAGTATCTGCCCCTACGGTAAAAAATGGCTTTAAAATACAGGTCCAGTTGGACCAATTACCTAGAGGACTCTATGTTTTAAAACTGAAGAGTGCTCATGAAACATTTGCGACCAAAATACAACACGGGATTTAACGACTACAACGACTTAGGAAATTTTGAAAATAGCTTTTACCTTTTGTGATAATAGAACCTTGATCGTAGTAACTTAAAAGTGCTTTTGAGTTACTACTTTCTTTTTTATTTCTTTTCTAAATAATACAGTTTACTAGTTCAAAGAATACTACTGCGAAAATGAATATTGCAGTTTTACAACATTTATGAACCTCTGGGCTTCACATTAGTGAGGCCCTTTTTTATTTAGGAACTAGTTGACTGAGTTGACTACGGTGCCTTGATTTACGATTTTTGCCACCCCTTTACTTTACAAAGAAAATCCTAAACTTCTAAACCCATCAACTTCGATGTTTTGATTCCGTCTCCATTCCCAATACCCAATACCTATTACCATATTTTGAAGCCATAAAGCCGTGATGCCTTGATTGAGGATTTGCAATTGCAGCTTGCCCGCCGAAACAAAGTGAAGGAGGGCCTTGACGATTTTTGCCACCCCTTTACTTTACAAAGAAAATCCTAAACTTCTAAACCCATCAACTTCTCCACCTGAAAGGACTCTAAGCTTCTTAACCCCTTTAACTCTTTACCATTTTTGAAGCCTGGAAGCCGTGATGCCTTTGATTGAAGCTATGAAGCTATGATTTACGATTTACAATAGCCGATTGCCGATTGCCGATTGATTTTGCTGGATCTTTAAAGGACTTCAGCCACCATAAAACTACTTCCTCCGATAAACATCAGATCATTTTGTTGCATACTTGTTTTGGCCGTTGCCACAGCGTCTTTCACCTTCACATAGCTTTCACCGACTAAGCCAATTTCATTACACGCAAGCTTAAGTTTTTCAGCTTCCATGGTTCTGGGAACATCCGGTTGGGTGAAATAGTATTTTGCCATCCGTGGGAATAAAGAGAATAAATCTTTTGGATCCTTCCCTTCCACCACACCTAGAACGATGTGGAGCGGCCGTTGACGAAAAGCCAACCAATCGGCTATATAGGATAGACCTGCTTTGTTATGTGCACTATCCGCCAGGATTAAAGGTTTTCTGGAAATCCAGGTCCATCGTCCAATGTAATACGTGAGTTCCTGCATTTCTTTTAATCCCTCGACAATGTGTTCGTCATTTATTTTTAAATCTGGAGCAATTACATCAATAGCCTGCAGGGTGGTGCGCAGGTTATGCATTTGATAAGGTCCCGCAGTATCCAGCACCAGCGATTTATATTTTTGTTCTCCGTCTTTGAATATTTGATAAACGGATTGGTCCAAAGATTGAGATGGTTTTTCGATAGCCAGAAAATGTTCATCAGAAATAAAGAGTGGTGCCTGAAGAGCATCTGCTTTAGATTTGAAAACCGGTAGTAAATCTTCGTAAATTTGACCTAATATTACCGGTTTATTCGCTTTTATGATCCCGGCCTTTTCTTGAGCAATGGCTTCTAATGTATCGCCTAAAAATTCCTGATGATCAAAATCAATATTAGTAATAACGGAGAGTATTGGATCAATAATATTCGTAGAATCCAATCGACCACCAAGGCCTGTTTCGATCACGGCAATGTCCACTTTTTTATCTTGAAAATATTTAAAGGCAAGTCCTACTGATAGCTCAAAGAAAGAAGGACTATATGCTTCTATAAATTCTTGCAGCTGGTTTACGTATTCGATGACATCCTCTTTATTGATTAAGTAACCATCAATTTTGATTCGCTCCCGGAAATCAAGGTAATGCGGACTTGTGTGCAGGCCTACTTTGTACCCGGCTGCCTGCAGTATCGCAGCCATCATATGGCTAACGGTTCCTTTGCCATTGGTGCCAGCCACATGGATGGTTGGATAAGCTTGCTCTGGATTTCCTAATTGATCAGTTAATGCTTTTATTCGACTTAGGTCATACTTCATAGCGGCAGGACCCACTCGTTGAAACATGGGCAGTTGACTGAAAAGAAATTCGATTACTTCCTCATAGGTATTCATTATTCGAAAAGTTATTGCTGAATTACAAATGTATTAATCCCGCTAATAATAATTTTAGTTTTTCTTGCAAAAGCACAGACATAATTAGGGAGACCTTCCTGCAATAAAAAATGCGGCCCAAAGGAACCGCATTTGATAAATGTCTTTTTTGAACTATTTCAAGAGAATCAATCTTTCAGTAACTAATGCTTGATCCTTGGTCCGGAGTCCAATTAATAGCATACCATCCGCATGATGAATATCCCTCAAATTTAGCCATACCCCCTGGCTCTTATTTAATTTTTGTTGGGTCAACTGTTTTCCCATTAGGTCAAATACAATTAAGTCTCCGGTCTCCACTATGCTACTAAACTTTATAAAGACACCACTTTCCGCAGGGTTGGGAAACAGGGATAAAGTGGTAACTCCAGCGTTTGATGCAACGGTAGCGGAAGTAGAAATACAAGATGCGACCTGTCCTAATTGGATAGTCAAGTTTTCATTGTTGGCACCTCCATTATATCCGTCAGAAAGTTCTACTCTTACATTAGACACCGGACCATTGATTGAAATAGGAACGGTGGAAAAATCCGAGCCATTGTACATACCTTCCAGTTGCTCTATACCAGAATTATTTGTATAGAAAACAGTTACCTGCTCTATAAACTTTTTAGATTCTCTGCCGTTGGTCTTAGCATTTAGTCCGGAAATAGTAAAGTCTACATCTGTGTTTCCTTCAGGAAAAGTTATTGAAGAACTTGAGCTTCCACTACCACTATGGGTTAAAGTAGCGGGATTGAATGAACTGGTGATTGGATTGGAACAATCGATATCACAAAAATCGGGAATCCCATCACCGTCACTATCTATGTTGTCGTCACCACCGGGGCAAACATCATTGATATCACAAACCCCATCGCCATCACTATCAGGACAACCAACACCGGAAGAACAGTAATCTACGCTGCTCAAGGTGACATCCATGGATGGACCATTTCCATCGTATCCATCAGATAAAGTGACCGTAAGGCTATTCACAATATCGGTGATGGATATATTCACATTATTAACATTGGCACCGGAATAACTACCAAAGGTGCGGACTACATTATTCCCATCTTCGTAGGTAACGGTTACGTTATCTTCATATCGCTGACCAGGATTGCCATTTTGCTTTGAACCTAATCCAGCAATGGAAAATGAAGCATTCTTACTACCCACTTCCAGGGCTACGGTAGTCGAACTGCTACCGCTACCCTGATGATTCAAAGGATTGGTGGTGAATGTTGTTGCTGCTTCATTGCATTCACAAAAATCGGGAATCCCATCACCATTATTATCTATATTGTCATCACCTCCCGGGCATATATCATCTGCATCACACACCCCGTCACCATCTTCGTCGGCAAAAGTACCGGCACAATTGCATCCGGAATCTATGATATCACTTACCGTGCAATTGTTTCCATCATCGCAAGTCGCTCCAGGAAAGATTTGAGGATCATTATCATTACAGTCAGTGTTGTCCAGGACATACCCGTTAGGTTGTTGACAGTCTTGAACAGAATTATTAGGGTCTCCAAATCCATCTCCATCATTATCGGCATAATAAACACTTATTACCCCTCCTGAATAACTTGAACTATTGGTATTATTACTCGCAACATCATCACTACCGTTGTTAGGATTTTGTACCGTAGCTTCGAAGGTATGATTTCCAGCCGTAATGGATATTGCTGCCAAGGCGATATTTTCTGATTGTCCTGAGCTCAGGTTACCTGTCCAATTGTAAGTATTTGAAGAGCCATTGTCTATTGATGATAATATCTCTACTGAGGTCAATGCTAGCGATCCGTTATTGGTTAATGTGATAACCGGTATTACTGAACCTGAACAAATATTGCCGGTAGGTTCAACGATATTGGTAATTGCTGCGTCTAATACCGGTTGGGAACTGCAATCAGCAAGACAACTTGCATTATAGACCCGGTCTCTGATCAGATCACCAGGTTGTTGTCCAAAGCCCAAATTGAAATCTATGCCTACCCCTGACACGAGATGGCAATAGCTCATGATGGTACCCGCGTTCGGAATCGGGCCCGGACAACCCGAATAACCTAAGGAGGTACCACAACCATCAATGGCTGTATTATTTCCATTCCATGCACAGGAATGGGTATGGGGTGAACCCAAATTGTGGCCTATCTCATGCGTCAGGACTTCGATGGTCCAGCCATAAGTAGGTACATTGTTGAATGAGCTACCGATACCGCTGTAACCTACCCCAAAACTTTTGTTGCAAAGCACATTGATATAAGCAATACCTCCACTTCCCTGATAGCCTACTAAATGCGCAAGATCTCCATTATATTGTCCGCTTAGTTGAGCCCTAAATTGCTCCAAATAAGTACTTGTGGAAGGGCCGGTATAGGGGTCGGCTACATCCCAAACGAAGATTTCACTTACATTAAAATTGATGGATTCATTCGCATATAAAATAGCCACCTGGTTGAACGCGCCCATAACATAATCAGCTGCGGCCTGGGCACTCCCTTTACCATTGACGATATCGTTATCCACTTCGATATACATATTCACACAATTGTCCGGGCTTGCCAGCGCACTGCTGCGAATATGATCTTGAGCACTTTTTATGGTGTGGATTTCTTCATCAACAAAACAATCAAAAGGATTAGAAATTAACAGGTCCGCATGATCATAAAAAAGATAATGGTCCGCATTTTGAGCTTTAACCAGATTATGCGTTTTACCTCCTGTTGTGATCAGGCCTGATATCCCACTGGAACTAATTGTAATAGCAGCCAATGATGCATCTTCACCTCTAACTTTTCCCCAATAGAATAATACTTCCTGGTGATTCAATGTGCTGCCAGAGGCAAGGTTGACATTATGCTCTTGCGAAAATAATTCTCGCTTGTACAAATCAACAACGATCCCTGGATCTGAAGGCATTTTAACTGATATTAATTCTTCTTTGGAAAGAAGCATATTTTCTATCATTTTCTGATCTACATTCAATACATCAACCTTTTTGATAGTTTGATTATAGGAGTTGGACTTTCTTAAATGATCAGTGGTCTTAGCAAATAATGGAAATTCACTAAAGATCCTGCCAGCCTCGTAATGTTTGTTGATATTTTCTGTAACAAGATTTTGAGCTGAAAGCTGATAGGTACATCCTACTAATAACGCAAAGAAAATAAGTAAAGAAGTTACTTTCATAGTAATAGTTTTTAAGTTTTGAAAACAGTATTATTAATTGTTGGAAGATGTACCGAAGAAATAAAAAGGAGGAATGTTAGGATAGTAACGGGACATTACCTGGAAAATTTTGTTGATGTGGGTAAAAAATAAATACTTAGTTTTTCTTTTAAGAAAGATCCTTTACTGGTTGGGATTTAAATTATTAAATTCAACCTTATTATTCCTTGATAATAAATGGACAAGTCATCATTTTTTGCGCTAATAATTCTATTTCTGATTAATATTCAATGTGTGACTACGCATATACTATACACACCAAACGGTAAGGACTATTATTTTGATAGTTTAGTTCAAAAGATTACTGCGAATCAACCAGATAAAGGCGATTTAAAGAGACTGCAGTTGACGGAAGCTGAGTTATTGAAACGAGATTTAAACTTTATTGAGATATTGAATAGGCAGGATCATCCGTCTAAGTGGCATAAAAAGTTTTTCGTGGTTAATAAAGTAGATAGCAGGCAGCGAGATTTGCTCAGATTGAAAACACGCGGCAAGTTGCCTTCAACTTATAAAATATTGGATTATCCTTCACTGGATGAAGAAAAAGAAGCCGCCAGGAAAAATGCAGCGCCTTATTTCCATGATAAAGTTATGAGATCATTAGCTAGCTTGGATATGTCCGATAGGCATGAAGTTCGCAAAATTTATTACTCCTTGGATTCTGTCAATATTTTTGAATCAGGATATAAGGATGTAGATTCTATATTAGCTGATTTAGCTGAAAAGGCGGTGACTAAAGTTAGAATCAATGGCCCCAGTGAACTAATGACTTCAATGACTCAATACGCTAATGATCTAAATATACCCTGGACACTTTTTAGCATGGATTCTACCACGATTCCCCATATTGATGTAACCATTAAGGAATCAACACCTAGCTTACAAAAATTTCATGATACCATGATCGTTTGTATTGTGGCACCGGAAAGTCAACACGATAGCCTCCAAGAGGCATTGTACTTCGACTCCCAAGGCACCATTGCATCAGTACGAAGAAATCAAAATTCATCCGTTGGTATAGTCTATGTTAATATGCTAGTTAAACAAGCCAGGTATTGTTATACAGTTGACTGGCAACTACTGGATCAAAAGGATCCTTATTTGTTTGAAGTTTGTGACGAATTTGAAAATATTTATAAAACATTTTCGTACACAGGAAATAGAAAATCGATTAATAAAGAAACCTGCCCGGATATTGCCACAAGTTCTACTAATCTATCTGATTTAGGCGCTATCGGAAAAGCCAAACAATTAGCCATTAGAAAACTCTTCGATCATATTAGTGAGGTAGTGGCGGAAATTGATCAGTAAAAGATAAGGAACAAAAGGCGAATGGTGCAGGGCGAAAGATGAAGGTGTACATTACAAATCTCATGTCATGCTTTCGTTGCCTTCTTATTGAGCGAAAAACAGCTGCAATCACATTCCAAATAAGCAACCTTCATTGTGTGGTAAAAGCAAGGAATCATAAAAAATAAGGCCGCAAGGGAGCTTGCGACCTACAACCGGTTTATGTTTTACTACTTATTTCAACTTAAAATCAATGGTAATAGTTCCACATTGTTTATCGATGGTACTGGTGGTAAACTTGAATCTTTTGGCACTGGCAATGGCTAACTTTTTCAAATCACCATCGGTCGTGGTGGAGCCACGTTGAGTATAATCAGCACTGACCACATCTCCATTTCTATCTACACACACTTTTACCACCACTCGACCAGTCTTTTGTGATTGATCTTTTATGGTAGGTTCATATTTAACCCCACGGTTACCTAAACCACCACCTACTTTACCAGAGCCAGTAGAGATTCCCTCCAAATTGCTGGCGTCAGGGTCTCCATTTGGATCACCTTGATTGCCATCTGTCCCGGTCTTTCCTTTACCTTTACCAAACACGTCACCGTACTGTTTTTTAGCTGCTTCGTACTCGGCTGCTTTCCTTGCTTCTTCTTCCGCAGCAATTCGTTTGGCTTCTTCTTCCGCGGCTTTTTTCTTGGCCTCCGCATCGGCGATTCGTTTGGCTTCTGCATCGGCTTTTCGTTTAGCTTCTTCTTCCGCGATCCTTCGCTTTCTCTCTGCATCCGCTTTTTCTTTGGCCTCTTCCTCTAGTTTCTTTTTTAAAGCTACTTCGGCTGGGTCCTCGGTGGTCAGGACTTCTTCTTTTTGACTATCCTTTGGATCTTCATTGACCACATCCGGTTCAGGCGGAGCTGCCTCCTCCACCGTTTCTTCAACTGCTGGTTCTTCCACCACTTCTGGCGGAGCCGCTTCAGCCGTTTCCACTTCCTTGATTTCATTTTGAGTGTCCGGTCGATCATCGCCTTCTCCTACATCAGGCTGGCCAAAACTTACCAGAATCCCTTCTTGTCCAGGAGGAGGCGTAGGAAAAGTCAAAAAAGGTAATAACAGTAAAATGATAATAATCACTTGAAAGATCGAACTAGTAATAAACGCTTTTCGTTTATTTTCTTTTTCATTTTGCTCCAATATGAGTTCGTGATGATACATTTTATGCCTATTTTATACAGAACGAAGCCAGGGCCTGAAAAGATACAATTAGGTTGGTTCTTTTGTTTTTCTTAAGATAATACATAATTCCTATTCGGGTTTAGTGGCAAGTACTCCGGATACATTAAGTCGAAGCGCCAAATCCATTACTTTTGCTACATATTTCACTTCAGCATTTTCTTCAGCATAAATAGTAATCGATGTGTTGCTAGGATTACTATAACCTCTGATTTTGCTGCGAACGTTTTTTTCAATATCACCAAAAGACATTCTTTTACCATCGAGATAGAACCGGCCTCCTTTTTCTATTGAAATACCCATAGATTGAGGTGCAATGGTCTCTGAAGTGCTGCTGGGTAATTTGAGGTTCAATGCATTTTGCTTAACCAAGGTAGACGTGAGCATAAAAAATATAAGCAACAAAAAAATGATATCCGTCAAAGAAGACATACTAAATTCTGCACTTATTTTATTTCTTTTCTTAATCGCCATAATAAATATTTAAGCTGGCTCTTGTAATAAATCCATAAATTCTACTGAAGTCTGCTCCATTTGAAAGATGACCTTATCTACATTGGATACCAGCCAGTTATAACCGATGAATGCCAAAATACCGATAAACAATCCAGCGGCAGTGGTTAACAAAGCTTGATAAATACCACCGGCTAATACGTCCGGGGTAACATTTTGCTCTGAAGCCATTCTATAAAAAGCCATGATCATACCGGTGACGGTTCCAAAAAAACCTATCATAGGAGCTGCCCCTGCAATACTAGCCAGCCGGGAAAGATTCTTCTCTAAACGAAACAATTCCAGGTTACCTACATTTTCGATCGCAGTATCTATATCACGTAAAGGTTTGCCGATGCGCTGTAAGCCTTTTTCAATCATGCGTGCCATCGGTGAGTCGGTGTTATGGCATAAAGCTTTAGCACCTTCAATATTACCCGATTGAACACTAGCCCGGATATTATTCAT
>JAHEJC010000227.1 GCA_024639065.1 Lewinellaceae bacterium
TTTTATTTTAGCTGCTTCTCTCCTAGTCCATTGTGTAATCTTCTTTCAGAACTATTGTATTGGCCCCAGATTTAGGAATTACCCACCTCATTCCTGGTCATACGGATAATTGAGAAATCACCGTATCAACAAGCCAGTCTGAATTATCCCATCATTGACCCCCCCCTGGTCTGATAAATTACTTGTCGTGATTTGCTAGCTTACGCAGTATTAATAAATAGTCAAATAGCCAAATTGTCTAATCCCTGAGACATCGCACTGAGCACCCTAGGCGCTTATCAAAATCGTGCCTAGCTAATATTCCGGTTGTGTTCAGGAAGCGATACCAGGCAATATTACTACTAGACTCTGTAGAACTCCACCAGTTCCCGACCTGACCAATATTGCCGAACGTACCATCAAAAACACGGACGCCCCCAGGCAGTCCTGTGAAACCGCTCTCATTAGTTGCAACAGTATTTGGACTGTTCCAATGTGATAGCCCAGTTTCTGTCATTTTGCCAGTAGCTGTTGATGTCTCGTCTAGAAAATCTGTTAACATTGTCCACTCTGTATCACTGGGTACATGCCAGCCCGTTGGGCATACATTAAGACTATTTGTATCAGCAACTGTGTAATAATTATATAAGGCACCGTATTCAGAAGGTCCATTATTATACCAGGTGTAGGCAGGTGTACTAAGACTAGACCACGCCGTATTATCTGTTACTATCTGTATGGGTGTTTTATCATTATAATGTGTAGCACGTAAGTTTTCAGACATCCATACCTGTGTTCCTATAGTTACAATCTCATAACTGTTGTTATCTATATCCTTCACATATTGTTTGCCTGCGGTCAAGGACACCCAACTAGTCCCATTCCATCCCTGAAAGTCGGTGCCCGCCCAGCGGATCGTACCTGGCGCAGGGGTAGGGTCTTCTGAGTTTCCAATTTTTATTGCCCCTTCGATTTCCAACTTTTCCTGTTGAGCATGTATCCAAAAACTCGTTAAACATAGAATACTAAGAAGAAGTATATTTCTCATGGTCTCTTGTTTTGAATGATCAGAATAAATTTGAAATTAATTAAGGGTAATAAAATGACTAAAGCAATGATATTTATCAACCATCAAAGACTTAAACAATTTTATTTTAGCTGCTTCTCTCCTAGTCCATTGTGTAATCTTCTTTCAGAACTATTGTATTGGCCCCAGATTTAGGAATTACCCACCTCATTCCTGGTCATACGGATAATTGAGAAATCACAGTATCTAACAAGCCAGTCTGAATTATCCCATCATTGCCCCCCCCTGGTCTGATAAATTATATCCATTTCCCTAAACTGCGTTTGGCTCTGATATAAAGTACTTGGTCTCCTAGAGAAAGATCAAACTGATCGAGTCATCAGGTGAAAAAAATTGCAATTGATTTCTCTGGCTATATCCCGGATCATCATGAAGTTCTTTGTAAATTCGTTATAGTCCTCGCCGATGATATTATTCCATTCGGATTTTGATATACAGGTAGCTACTTGTGTTTAAGTTAGAGATTTACTTACCACCCCCCTCCTATAACCCCTACGTAAAACTATGCCAGGCAGGCCCTCCTACGCCGAAAGCTTCGGCAGGCAAGCAAAATAAAATGTATGGTCACTGCCGTACAAATCCCTAAAAACTAAATGAATCTTCTCTTAGAAAATGCCTTACCCGACCCTGATTTTAGATATTTCTCAAATGCATAAGCCCGATGTTTTTTAACAAACGATGCACAAAACACCAACTCAAATGGAGTTCTGGATTTAGTATAAGCTACTTCAAGGTTCCTATGTTTTTTTAATCGTTTTTCCAGATTTTCTGTACAACCCGTATAATAGGTACCATCATTACAAAGCAGTATATATACAGTCCAGAATTGGTTGCCATCTAATAACATCACATTTTATTTTTGAATGACTTTTTGTTTGCCGTCGGTCTTTTTATTTTTCAATTCGGAGTGTCTCCACCGAAGCCTTTGAAAAACCTGCAAAGAAGATAATGTGATTATTAAAAAAAAGAAAACCCTCCTTCGCTAGAAGCTTCGGAGGGCAGGCAAAATCAATTGCTCGATTGCAGTCGCAATCTGCTTGCTTACGCAAGCTATAAAACATAAACATCCACTCTGAGAAGCAGCGGATTAGCTTCGCTGATCCCTCAGGCACGCCAAAGGTCCCGCCTTCGCCAAATGCTCTGGCGGACAGGCAAAATCAAAGGCAATTCTGCCTGCGGCAGAAAGACTTGTTACGCAAGTCTATAAAACAAAAGGTCTTCGTTCAAAGCAAGATGGGATTAACTGCGTTGATCCCGCAGGCACTGCAAAGGTCAACATCATTGGCACGATTGCTGCGCAATCTGCTCACTTCGTTCGCATAAACAAAAAAAGACCATCAAAAGAAGCAAGCTTCTTGATGGTCTAATTTTTTGTCTTTTGCCGATGATGCTCTGTGGAGCTGGAGGGATTCGAACCCTCGTCCAGAGAAAGAACCCATTAGCTTTCTTCACGCTTTAGTCTGATTTTGGTTTTTAAGTGCATTGATAGGTAACCAAACAACCATCAAAACACCGAGTCTCTAAGTTTCGCTTATTAAATGAAACCGGTTCAATAAGCTAGTCTGAGTTCCCTTTCGGGATTTCGATATGCGGCCAATTATATATCAGACATCAAAAAGGCGGCATAAAAGCGTTCTAATTCCTAGAATTAGGCAGCTAAAGCATAGCTATTATTGCCATGTGAAAATTGTTGAAAGCCATTTTTTACGTAGTGAACTAACATGCTACGACGTGCTTACTAATACGTCACATTTCCTGTCAATTCCAGTCAGCCCCAAGTTGGGTGTGGGTTTGGGTGTGGGTGTGAGTGTGGTGTGAGTGTGCTTGCCATGCAGGTAAAGCAAAGCGACATCCTGCATGGGGAAGGTACTGATGAGCTTCGCTATCAGCATTCGGTTTGGGTGTGGGTGTGAGTGTGGTGTGAGTGTGCTTGCCATGCAGGTAAAGCAAAGTGACATCTGACGAGCTTCGCTGTCAGCACCACAAGAATACACTTTTGTATTGCTGCGGCAAATGTACTACTTAAACTCAATTTGGTAGGGAAAAAGTTCCACGAATTTTTTGGCATGGAGTCATGTATATAGGTTTCGGGATGGTAAGGTATTTAGCATCTTTTTATCATTTACCCTCTAATCATGGTTTAGCAATCCAACAATCTGCAGACCGCCATCCATTTTACTTTGACCATATGCCGATAGCGATCTTTGCGTCTTAGCGGTAAATATCTTTTTACCTTTAGCCTTTACCCGGAAATCAGCCAGGCCTCTTATTATTCCCTAACGGATCCTGAATCAAGTTTAGGATGACGCCTAGCCTTTTACCCTTTATCCTTTACCTTTTTCCCTTCACCTTTTAATTTATTTGACCAATGAAACAACTAGCCAGGGGGCTTGAAACCGATATTCTTTCATTTTCAAGAAGCTGGCAAACCTGGGCAAGATAATCGATCGACGACGGTTCCCTAGATCAATAACCAGTTCATCTCCAAATTTCTTCAACTCTATTTCCGCATCGGTAACAAAAGGCACTCGCATCTTGAAGAAGTAACCTTCTTCATTTTCTATTACTTCGTACGGTTTGTTTACATGCAGTATGTCTGCAGCGTTTAAGTTTTTATAGACTGAATCACCGATTTTCTGAAGCAATACTTTTCCAAAAACCTCCCTACCCTGATGATCCACTTTCAAAACCGGAACCGGCTGAAAGGTTTCTTCGATTTCTTCAATATACTTTTTTTGAGAAGCTCTGTAATAACTAAAAACATCCCCGCCAGCACCTTTAGGTAATATTCTATTGATGATTACGGCATCGACATTGTATCCATATAATTGCAAATAGGAGTATGCCCGGCGCGCTTCACGAATAACCATTCGCTCCGGATTGGTTACAATACGTATCGAACATACTTCTGGGTCCAAAAATACTTGTTGGATTCGTTCCAATTTTGAAAATAACTCATCCATCTCTTCCAATCCCTTATCTAACGGTATGCCTGTAAACGCGCGGACTCCTCTTGTCACGGTTCTGACTGCAATGTTTTTTCTGGAAAAAGCTTTGGTCATCCAGGATTGAGCCACTTGAGGCAATGAAAGGAGGGTGAGTGTTTCGCCGGTAGGTGCACTATCAATTACGATTAAGTCATACGATTTTTCTTGATAATACTTGTCCAACCACAAAAAGGCTGATGCTTCTTCCATGCCGGGTAATACAGATAATTCCTCTGCTACGACATTTTTAACTCCTCGCCACCTGAATATGGTGTTCATCAAATTGCGCATATTATTCCAGTACTTTTCCATAGAATAATACACATCAAATTCTTGTGCAAATAAGTTAGGCGCTATCTCCGTAGGTTCAGGTGTTAAAGGGATATCAAGTGCATCAGATAAACTATGCGCCGGATCCGTAGAAATGACCAGCGTCTTTTTACCTTCTCTAGCCGCTTTTAATGCCGTTGCAGCAGCAATGGTGGTTTTCCCAACTCCCCCTTTCCCGGTAAATAAAATGATTCGCATTGTTAATCAGTGATTTTAAATGAAAGCTATAACAAGTCGTCTATGCTTAACTCCTTTTTTTCTCCTTGTGCTGCTTCCTGCTTTTTTACATCTTTTACTACCCGGACCGTATCCTTATATGCTTGCTTGGATGTCTTTAAAAACTTAGACCTGTTTTCCTCAGCTTGAATAAGGGTTTGTTTCAATACGTCCCTCCCGATATACAAAGTTTTCATACTTGCATTTCTATAAACACGTGCTAGCTTCATGGCTGACTTAAATGAGCTCTTCAGTAATTCATTCCGGGCGCTCACCATAATTTTACTGGTACTCCGCGCTACCTTGATTGCCGTCTTTAAATTATTCTTTATCATAATTATTAATTAAAAAAGTGAGATGCTTGATAAAACCATGCACCTCACTTTTCATTTATTATTATTTAACAACCTATTTTGAAAAACTGAATAGTTTTCGGAAACGAGGTGCATTCTTAATCAACTGTCTTTTTACAGTTTCTAATGTAGAGAATACAATGTCCGTCTGTTTAGCCGTCAATTCTAAACCACCGTGGGTCGCTTTAGCGGCAACTCCTTGCCACTGTTCACCATTCTTTAACGCTCCATCAACCAAATCTTCAGCTGACTCCAGAATAAATTTATTGACATTTTTTGCCGTGCTTTTTACCTTGTCCCATCTATTTTCAGGTACTGTGCTTTTCTTTGTTTGTGCTGTCTTAGTTGCCATTATTTAGATTATTTATTATGTTTTTAAATGTTATCCTAATTTTTTAGCCTGGGCGATCCATCCTTTTACTTTAGGAACCATTGATTTCAAATTAGCAGATTCCAATACATTAATAATTTCCTTTTCTTTGAACGTTACTAAATCTCTAAAACTTCTAATCCCTGCCTTATTCAAAATCAATTTAGTCTTTTCACCGATTCCTTTGATGTGGGAAAGATCATCATGACCTACTGACCTAACTTTTCGTGTCGTAGATTTAATTTGAGCTTCAATAGCATCTTTAGCTGGAGTGATTGTCTTATCGATCCGTTTAGTAATATTCTTGGTAAGCCGATCAAGCTCCAACAATTTCACTACTTTCCCATTCCCATCGATGAACTGCTCTTTAATTTCTTCAAGCGTGGAAAGCAAAAGTTCTTGTTGCTTGCCAAATAATCGAGTAGATTTCTTCATTGTTTTAGCGAACAATTCTTGCCATTGACTACCTAGAGCTAGACCTTCATCCACGATTTCATAAGAGATATCCAAACTCCCTTTATTGAAATTTTTAACCACTTTCTTTACTTTGGTGGCTCTATCTTGAAAGGTTAATTTTTTAACTGATTTAGTTGCCATTTTATGTTGTTTTAATTATTTATGATTGAATGACGATTCAAATGTATGATACCGGAGTTGCAAATGAGTTACAAATGAGAAGAGAGATCGCTACGCTCTGAGAACTGAGAAGTGAGACCGCGGCGCTGTCAGAAGTGTGGGTAAGGGTTTGCAGATCGATTCGTTCTCTTTTATGTAATCGCGATGAGCCCAAAAGGCGAAGAAATAATCCGTTAAACAGAAGAGAGATCGCTGCGCTTTTAGAGCTGAGACAGAGGTGAGGAGCGAGATCTGAGGAGTGAGGGTGAAAGAGCGAAATGTTAAATTATGAATATTGAATGATCAATGGTTTAAACATCAAAAATCGCCATGATGGGTGAGGAGACCGGTCCTTCGACGGGCTCAGGAACCGAGTGGAGCAAATTCAAATAGATCAGATAAACGAATTTACGAATACACAAATAAACAATCTCACATTCTCTTTGGATTACCTATCTTACTTGAACAACGCATAAGTATGAAAGTAAATCTCAAAGAAAAGTTTTCACAATTCCATGATCATTGGCATCCCCGGATAATTGGGGAACTCAATGGACAACAAGTTAAAATTGCCAAAGTTAAGGGCGAGTTCCCCTGGCACAAACACGATCAGGAAGACGAATTATTTCTAGTCATCAAAGGAGAACTTACCCTGGAATTCAAAGATAAAAAGCATATTCTGAAGGCTGGAGAAATGATTTTTGTGCCTCGTGACACAGAACACAAACCCAGTGCTAAAATCGAAACCCAAATCATGCTATTTGAACCCAGTGGCACCTTGAATACCGGATCGGAAGAAAATGAGTTTACCAGAAAAGATCTGGAGGTAATATGAGTTTATTGGCATGGCTTTAACCATAAAACGTGTAAGGGGAAATAGCTGTTTTTGTAATTAGCTAGAGATTTGTTTATTTATAAAATGGTTGTAAAAGATTGTTTTTTTTAGCAAACTTTTATGCTATACGAAATTGGTTATATACAAATTTGAAAAAAATATGAAAACAAGATAATACCGTTGAATTATTATACTATTTTACTCTCATGGAATAATAGATCCTTTTAATGTTTAGGTAACCGGGCATTATTATTTTTAGCGGACAAAGTACTTAAATCCGTTAAGAACTAAAAAGTGTTTGAGCTGAGATGAAGCCAAATCAAGACAAGGAAAATAATAAGCGAAAAAGACTAAGCAACGAACAAAAGATCAAGGCGAGTTTTTTTAGTTTAGGATTTCCGTGCTTTAGTAGCGTTAAGAAAATAATACAGCCCTTGATTTTTTGGTCCTTTTGCATCAAGGCAAAAAGGACGAAGAAAAAATATTGAAACTAATAAAGTTTGCGGCTTGCCGCGGTAGGATAGTCCTATGATAAATTAAGAAGTCATGGTGGGCAAACAATAAACTCAATTTAATTGAGAAGGATCTATTTGCAAAAGTTCGTTTTCCTCTTCTTCTTTCCTGCGATGTCTGTACCAAATGTAACCAAGAACACCGACCAATAAATAAGGAGTCGCTAACATATAGAGAATACCCGCGTTTAAGCCCTTCCCAGCGGTACCGCCGTTTTTCAAATTTGATTCTGCTGACATTCTGCACATAGGACATTGAGCAGGACTGTCTACCGGGGGTAGTGAAAAAATAAAAGCCAGTGAAAATAAGATCAACAACTTTTTCATAATACAAATATAACAATAAAGGAAATCGAAAGATTATGAAATTATAGAATAATTCTTCAAATTGAGGTCATTGCCCGTAACACGGGTATAACATCAAATAGACTACCGGTCCCGTAATGGCCACATACAGCCATATGGGATAAACCCATTTAGCCATTTTTTTATGTTTACTAACTTGACGGGTATACCCTCTAATAAATGTAAATAATATGAAGGGAAGTGAAATACCCGCCAATACAATGTGTGTTATCAAAAAGAAATAATAAACGGTCCTAATAGCTCCTTCCTTACAAAATGAAGTTTCCGGGGTAGTGAAATGATAGGCTACATAAGAAATCAGAAATAATACGGATAGGCCTAATGCAATGAACATCATGCGCTCATGCTTCTCAATCTGTTTTTGTTTGATGTAATAAAGTGCAACGATCAATACAAGCGCTACACATGCGTTTATCAATGCATGGACACCAGCCAAAAAACTTAAATCGACGCCTACATCAATCTTAATGCGGCGCATCAATCCAACTGAAATAAAAACTAAACCCGTAATTATATAGGCGGCCAGATTCAGTTTTTTGGTATCCTTTGTCAGCGTCATATTACCTTCTGCGTTTGGGTTGAGGAAAAAGTAGGGATGCGTGTTCAATCATCTTTCTAACTGATGCCTGGTCTCTAAGATTGTATGAATTTCGGATTGCGTTATCTACATCTAAAAGGATTGAGCTACCATCTTCAAAAGTGAATCCCTCCAATGGAAAGATTTCACTGATCGTTATCCACTCATCCATGGATATCGATTTCCACTGGACTTTTTGCATCTCGATTTCTTCAATATTCAATCCATCCGAGTAATAAATAAAAGCTGAAAAATTTGGAATTTTAGCATACTGTTCTTCCAGGCCATTTATGATCTCCAAATACTGGGAAATATTTTGATTGTCCCGAATAAATAGAACTACGTTCACTTTGGCTACTGCTGAATCAAATGGAAATATGCCTTTTGCAACTTGTTGGTTGACTTCCACTTGAGACGAGAGCTCTTCAAAGTTATCCTTCTGAAATTCAAATCCCTTTTTTAAATAGATATAGGATATAAGTGGTAGCAGTAGAAGCAATACCACTGCAATACCGGTCTTTACATTACGGTTCATATCAAGAAATATAGGTAATGATTAAGAGATACTTTCTATTCAATCTCTTTCGTGTCCGCACCAGGAAGTGACTGTACCTGAATAGATTCAGTGGTCTCAATTTTATTCTTTTCTTCAATTTTCGACCGGTTATTACCCCAGGCACTGCCTTCGTTAAAAAAGGCAATAACCGCCCAGACGAGAAGTAACATAGGAAGCAGTACACTTAGCCTCAAACTCCGCACTTCATGTCCCATATGCATAAATTCATAAACGATTTTATATGCCTTAAACAGACTCAATCCGATCATTGCTAATCCCATAATCCAAAGAGGAGCTGTAAATCCCTTTATGATATAACCCTTACCAGCTAAGGCGATCAATACCTCTACGATGGTTATCACTCCTAATAAAATGATGGTGAATAATGCTATTTTTTTACTTTTTTCGTAATCGTGTGCCATTTTATCTAGCTTAAAATTAAGGATCTATAATAAATAAAATACTAGGAATACAAATACCCAAACCAAGTCTACAAAGTGCCAATACAAGCCTATTTTTTCCACCATTTCATAACCATTCTTTCTTTTGACATAAATTCCTCCCATGACATTTAGCAAAATAATCAGTAGAAATGCAACACCTGAAAGGACGTGAAATCCATGGAATCCGGTAATAAAAAAGAAAAGGGCGCCAAAAGCTTTTGGTCCAAATGACTCCATTTTAACTTGACCAGCATCTTCGCCCTCCGTAACTATAAACTTTCTGTGAATGAATCCTCTATCATCAACTAAAGCATCTGCATAGTCACCTGACGTCGTATGGGATGACCCATGTGCCTCCCCACTATGATCGTCGGAATGACTGTCATCAGCATGTTCCGCTCCATGAGCATGGGCAATATTGTGCATCAAATAACTTTCACCTGATACAACTAAATCTTCCGTTCTGTTTCCGTCCGCATCCAGGTAAACGCCATCTTCTAAATGGGTGCCAAACGGATTGGTACTTACGGTCATGTATTCTTTGCCTATCAAAGTACTCCATTCCCATGCTTGACAACAAAGAAATCCAGTCCCTCCCACAATGGTCAAAAGCATCCAGAAAACGACCCCTTTCTTATTCTCGCGATGCCCTTCTTGAACAGCTCTCATCATCGTAAATGAACTAAAAAGAAGCACGAAGGTCATGAATGTCACAAAAACTAGTGGTAAAATCGCATCTCCTGCAAATGGAAATTTTTGGAATACAAAATCAGGCACTGGCCAAGCAGGCATACTAAATCTCAATGCACCATAAGCTATGAGAAATCCCGCAAAGGTAAAAGCATCAGATATAAGAAAGTACCACATCATGATCTTTCCATAGCTTA
>JAHEJC010000593.1 GCA_024639065.1 Lewinellaceae bacterium
GATTGAAAGCCCAATGCCTTCATCTCAGTCAAATAATCTATTGTACCAGAAGCAGGTGGAGGATATCCGTGTATAGTTATTGGATGTAAATAACAACACACAATTTGCTTGTCAAAGTGATTCATCGTCTCAACTATTAAATATACCGGCGACTCCTGCTCCGGCCATTATTATTGTAAAAATTAATATCAGGATCATTAGACTATTTCTCACAGGTTTTGCAACATAATCTCCCATGATAGCATGTTTATTAATTAATATCATCATAAGTAATAAGATTAGTGGCGTGACAATCGAGGCAGCAGCTTGAGAAACAATCATGACAAATACCGGGCGTCCTCCAAAAACAGGAACGACCAATCCTAGCAGTACGCCAAAAAGTACCCATAGCCGAGAAGAAGTAGATCTTAAATTGCGGGGTTTGCTTTGAAAATCAGCAATGAGCCAGGGTGCAAGTAATACAATGGGGAATAGAGAAGACAATCCAGCGCATACGATCCCGGTCACAAAAATGGAAACAGCGAAGCGACCGGCTAATGGTTCTAAGAGCGTCACCATATCAATGGCATTATCAATGGTCAGTCCCTGGGCGTGTAAAGTACCAGCAGCGCTGGCCATAATTGCAATACTCAATAAAAACATCATGCCTGCGGAAATGGCTGCATCTCTTTTTTCCAGCACTAGGTCCTTTATGGTCCATCCTTTTTCTTGAACCAAAATAGATCTTACTACATATAAAATACCCCCCATAGTTGTCCCTACCATGCCAGCTAATAACAAAAGGCCATTGGTAGAATCAGGTATTTTAGGTACAAGGCCGCGGAGGACTTCTTCAGGCTCAGGAATGACCATAAACATGGTGAGTAAAAAACACAATCCCATGATAGCAACAGCCACCGCCAGTACCCGTTCAAAAAATTGGTGCTTACCTTGCCAAAAAATCCAATATATAATCGCTCCAAAAATAATAGCTAAAACCAATGGCGAAAATCCATTACCTGATTCGGTAAGCGGCCGGGACCATTCCTGAATCACTTGTACTACGATACCCATTACACCCATACAAGAAACCCATTCACTAACTAACAAAGATAAGAGGACAAAAAAAGCAATGCCCAAACCAAAGTGCTTTCTATAACTTTGCAGCACCGTCTGACCAGTTATGATTGTATATTGACCAAATACGATAATCAAGAAATAAGTAAAGATACAGGATAAGAGCACCGGTAACATCATTTCCATTCCGTAACTGGCACCAGCTGATGCCATAGTGGTAATACTGCCTGTACCAATGTTATAACCGATCAGAAATAAACCAGGACTAATAGAAGCTAAAAAGGCAAAAATTTTCTTCATGACTTACGCAATAGATAATCATAATACGCTGCAAAAAAACGCAAACCAAATGCAGTCCCTACATCTCGATTTACAATCCAGTGTTTTCCCTTTCGAAATCGGGTGCGAATGTTCATGAAGGCCCCTTGTAAGTTTGGGTCCTCATGGTCCATCGAGAATCGATTTTTTTGCAGCCAATCCGCGCATAATTCGATTCGTTCTTCATAGTCTTCCGCAGCATATCCATAGTTTACCAACCGGATCATAAGCATGCCCATAAAGCTTACCGAGGACCCACAGATGGATCCATGCTCATAACTCCCGTCTAAAAAATTCTTGTAATAAATGGCACCACTTTTTTGCTGAGCGGCCGCATAGCGATCCACTGTCTTTTTAGCCGCTTCTAAATATTTCTTATCACCAGTCAAGTCAAACCCTTCCAATAGACTTTCTGCGTACCATAAATTGAACCGGGGATGAAACGTTCCTACCTCTTTATGATTAGGAATGAAGTCCATCCATAAGCCATAGTCATCCTGTTTTTCTACGACACTATTGCACAAGATGATGAAAGCCTCTTTGTAGGTATTGTCTTGTGTATATTCAAACATATCCATAAATAGGGAACCTTCGGTATTTGGCCTGGAGACATCATTTAAGGTTTGATTTTCTTTTCCCCGATGAAACGGACTGTTCTGGGTGAGGACCTCTCCGGTTTGGGGATCAACATTGTCATAACACAATCCTTTATCCAATAAACACATATTTTTCAGCATCCACTTACCTGCGGAAGTAGGCACATCAGCATACTTATTTATTCCTGTGGTTTCATAAAGTTTAAAAAGACCAGCCGTCCCATCAGACACGGTTGCAAATACAATCACATCTCCGGCATGATCTCCATGAACTGCTTGTACCATTCCCTTTAATTTGGGATGGTCTTTGATTTCCAAACTAGTCCACCAATCGCCAGCCCGAATGGCTGCATCCAAAAACTCCGCTCGCCGTGTAATTCGGTAAGCCTCTAATAAGCCATAGATTATTTGACCAGTGTGCCACGGTTCTTCATACGGATACCATTTTCCTTCTGTAATATTATAGTCACAACGAGATTTCCCTTCTTGGTCCAGAACGATATTGGCTGCATAGTTTCCACCTTCTATCAGAATTTGCTTGATCGCCTTGGTTTTGCTAGAAGCGACATCATTTTGGCCATATTGGTATTGGAGCCAAGAGGTTGAAAAAATAATAAAGAGTATGATTTGTTTCATTTGCATTGATTTCACGGATCGAATAAATTTTTTAATAAACATACCTAATTACAGCTCCGGGTATATTATTTATCGTGTAATTTATACTTTTGTTTTCTGTTCC
>JAHEJC010000228.1 GCA_024639065.1 Lewinellaceae bacterium
GTCTATGTAAGGTGATTCTGAAGTACCGGCAAGGTCTTTCCCAATTGGAAATGCCAGCGTACTTTGTATAGAAAAATTCCGCCATTTTGGAAATGGAGCAAATCGAATACGAGGACCAATAGTAGTAACACCCTGACGAAAACTTCCAGTATCGTGATTACCAAAAACACTGAAGGGAGAATCCGGAAGCAGACTGTTGTAGACTCGACGGTATCTCAACTCAAGTCCCAAGTTGAATCGATTGGTAATACCATAAATTGCACTAACCAAGGTGGTAAAAAAAGTAGATCGATTAGTCAGTTCACCATTAGCTCCAGTTCGCTGCGAATATAGATTATTAAATATTTTCAGTTCGTATGTATTTGCAGGAATCGCAGCGGATACAATATACCGAGCTGCGTTGGCTGCAATTGAAGGGTTGGTCTGATATTCATTCAGCATCCAATCGTACCCATAAAACGTTATGCGAAGAGCTGGATTTACCGGTACATCCCGGTATTGATTAATATAATCAATGGCACTTTTTTTACTGCCTCCAAAATCTTGAGGGTACCATTCAAATATTTGATTAATGGCAATAACTTCTTCCGTAATCCGTATAAACCCATCATTATTAAGGGCCAAACGAGTTTGTCTTTCTAGTTGTTCCTCCAGTTTATTGGGCATGTATGCTTCGTTAATAATGGGAGGACAACCAATAGCAGCACATACGAGCACAAAATGGAGTCGGGGATCTTGAAAATTTTCAAGCAAGTATTTTTTTTCAAATTCGTTTAGGGTGATTTGTTCATTCGCTATATCTCGCTTGATCACATCGAAGAATCCCGGAGATTTCTGCACGGAAGTGGTTGGATAAATAGCGATAACCCCATGGATAACCGACAAATTGTAGGCGTTGATATAAAAAGCTTTTTTAGTTTGAAGGTCTAATCCAGCAACATCAGCTTCCTTAATCTGCTGAATTACATCTTCATATAAAGGATTCTCTTTTAGGCCAGTATAATCAATTTTTCCATTCACAACGTGCCGGCTAAAAAGCGTGTCAACCTGGTAGAAGAAAGCTTGGTCGATGGCTTCCTGGGCTTTTGAAGAATAAGCGATTAAAACTATAATGAAAAGAATCCCGCAAAAGGTTCGCATAGATCAGATGCTTTTAGATTTTCTGGTGCATTAATAAAAAATTCATAGTAATAACATAGATCAAGTTCATGGAATTGTTTACTACAAAGGTATTATTAACTATTGTCGTTTCGAAGATAAATTGAAAGAGAGTATCCTATTTAAGTTAGATATTTTCCATAAACGGTATTATGCATGATTGAACAATCAAAAGGCGCTATTCGCTGACTTCAAGCGTTATTTAATCAAGTAATTCAGATTAAAAATTCGGATATTTGTAGTACATTAAATAGCATTATCATGAAACTCTGTTCAACTCTTCTAAAACTTGCATCGATTTTTATTTTCAGTATTTTTTTGTCAGCATGTGATGCCACCAGTGATACGACTAAAACCCCACGTGTAAAGCCGGAAATAAATTATAATGTGCTGGCGGATTTATTGAGAAACCAACCAGGTATTATAGTGAATGGTTCAGGCAATAATGTTTCAATTATCATTAGAGGTAACCGGAGTATAGTCAGTAATAACGAACCCTTGTTCGTATTGGATGGCAATATTATCGGAAACACCTATGCCGAAGCTTCTAATGGGATCGACCCAAATCAAATTGGTTCAGTAAGTGTACTGACACCCGCTAATGCAGGCATTTATGGATCCAGAGGTTCTAATGGCGTCATTGTCATGAAATCCAAGAAAAATTAATTATTTTTTAGTTACTGGGTCGAAATTAATGGACCATCGAGCAACCAACGAATCTCATCCGATTTGGAAAAGGTTAAATTAATGTGATTGCTGCTCAAATAATAAATTTACGTTGGGATCAATCGTGAAATTTGAAATAGGACCTTTAGTTTTTAAGGTCGTTTGTGTAGATTGTTTATTTACGGCAATTATTTTAGTTTGATTTTTACCCTTACCATCCGTATAAGATATTTCCAATGGAAACTCAAACACGAATTGGGGTTGCGTTTGTTCGACAGTTACTTGGAGCTTTTTCTTTAGCTGTGTTTGCGATATTTTTAAAACCGGATGTCCCGGTTCATACAACCACTGCCGGAAAAATTTCGAAAGATTGATTCCACTGATGCCTTCCATGATTCGCTGAAAGTCTTCACTAAGCGCATTGTTATACTTATACGTATTATAATATGTTTTAACACCTTGCCAAAAGATATCATCACCTACTTTTCTGCGTAGCATATGCAAAAACCAAGCTCCTTTTTGATATGGATTCGGGTTTAATACCCTCATAAAATTTGTTATGGTTGTATCAATAATTGGAGTAGGCACTTTTTCAAAATATTTAATTATGTGCTCTCTTTGTAATTTTAAGGTGTGGTTTAAACTATCGTATCCTAAACGATCTTCAATAAAAGTATTGGTTAAGTATGTTGCAAAACCTTCACTCAGCCATACATGGTGCCAGTTTAATTCAGAAGCGGAATTACCAAACCATTGATGAGCGATCTCATGAGCCAGCAGATTAGCATCATCCATTTCTCCATTAACCGACCCTTCGAAATAAAAAATATTGCCTGCATTTTCCATGCCTCCAAATCGAGTTTTGGATTGTACATTAGCCAATTTACTATTTGGATAGGGACCGATTTTATTTATGTAGTATTTTAAGATATCTACAGCTGGATGATATTCTTTAAATCCATCATCCCTGTCTTCCGGGTAGACCCAGCTGGTAACCGGATGTCCATAAGCATCACCAGCATATTGCATAGCGAATTCGGCTACTCCAATCACTATTACTTTTATAGGCATTGGATTATCGCTTCGGTAATGAGTGATTTTTTTATCCGGTCTTACCATAGTCTCTTCTATCTTTTGACCCGTGGCAATAACTTCATATTGAATGGGTGCCTCTACAATAAATTCTGAGGTAGCTTTATCACTGGGATGGTCGATACAGGGAAGCCAATTATGAGCTCGATCCGGCCAGTGGTCTGCAAAGAAAGTCCGATAACCGTATTTATTTGGACCAATGATTAAACCATCCGCCGGAACTCCATAATACCTTATGGTTAATGTATATATAATACCACTTTTCCAGTCATATTTTATTTTTAGCTTGTCATCTGCATGTACATAAGGTAACTCCAGGCCTTCTAATTCAATACGTTGTATAGTCATGCCAGTACCATCTGCTGATTTTTCTTTTAAATCCAACTCAAAAATCTTAGTATCTTTTAAGAACTTAGCCGTTATTTCAGTTTGTCCGATTATTTGATCCGTGGTATCTTCCAGCCATACATTGAACTGATAATGCTGAACATCCACTACATACAGCCGATATAATTGATCCTGGCACCAGCTGGTTATGCTTAATAAGATAGCAATAGAAAGAGTTATAGCTTTTTCCATTTGTTTATTTCTAATTTCGCAATCAAGATACACTAACTTAAACAAACAAGTCGGCATCAATCCTAAGAGTTTTCACAGACTAAATATGAGCAATAGGTACAGCAGGTTTGCTCCAAAAAGGTATTACATTTTGACAATTTTTTGAATACTTAGAACTGGAAGGGTATTATGCTTAATATACAAAAAAAATAATCCAGCCCCCAAATTCAACCCTATTTCCAAGGGATTAGTACTTCCTGAAAAATCATAAACAACCATTCCAGCTTCATTGAGAACTTGGATCGTATAATCTGATATATCGCCATCAATAAATACTTTATCAGTGAATGGATTTGGAAAAATGGTCAGACTATTTATTTCGGTAAAAATATGCGCATTGGTGGAAAGAAAGTACTCATCCGCTCCAACTTCAATTCGGCCATCTATTACCCTGGTTTCTCCATCAATGTCCAACCCGGATTGAACATTATCATAACTAGGATTCCCCATGTTTATTCCTGGAGACCCATTGCTGAGATGAAGATCAAATTCGGCAGTGTTTACCAATAAAGGATCGACATTTATGGATTGGGAATCCTGGCTGGTTCCTGATTTATACAAAGAAAAATTCGCGTAATTGGTGTTCTCGAAATCGTATTCAATATTAGTAGTTGGAAAATATAGGTTGTAATTCAAAACTAGATTTTGACTATTTACTGGATCTTGGTACAGCATAAGACCGGCTGGATTGTCAGCATAAAATATATTATTTTCAATAGTGCAATTCTCCGTATAAGTCAGATTAATCTCTCCAGTAACACCTCCAATACCTGAGTTTGATTTGTCATTGGCATAACAAGAATTGTTGGTAATTTTGGAGTTGATCACTTTACCGGAGTTTGATGGATAATCATAGCCACCCATTGCGATACCGGCATCATCGTTATTATAAATAAAATTACTGCGCACAATCACATTGGAGGTTGTTTTGTTTAGATTTTCACAGCCAATCTCAATACCCCATTGACAATTGTACACCTCGTTTCCTTCAATGATTAAATCTTTTCCACCATCAACATAGATACCAGCTGCCGTAGCGTAAGGTGATTTACAATTATAGACTAGATTGGCAGCAATAAATCCATTGCGAGCCTGATCATTACTAGGTGATGTTCCTTCATGACCGATAATATCAATTCCAATATTGGTGATGTTGTAAACACGATTATCTTGAACTACAAAACCTTCTACATTGCCATTAATGGCCAGTCCTTCACTAAAGCCAGTCCTGCTGTCTCTTACGGTGTTTCCACTAACGACTAAGTCGCGTATTGGCGATGTGCCATCAGTCCCATAAACAATAAGCGGTTGACTGTTTGTGGTTTCATTAACTGGCGCACTGGGATTCGAAGAAAAATGTATTTCTGATATTTCATTATTTTTTATTTCTATGCCTTGACAGTCCCCCTCCACTATGATTCCTTGAGCATTCGTTTGAAGATTATTTCTAATTTTCAATCCATCTATATGCACATAGCTTTGGTCAAATATCCCAATGATCGCTTCTAATGACGTTATGCCCGATCCATCAACAATTACTTCGTCATTTTGATAGTTTGTAAAAATTATCGGATTTCCTTCGGTTCCCGAGATATTGACTTCAACTTTCTCATTATAAGTTCCGGCTAAGATATTGACCATACTATTAGGCGAGGCATTATCCATAGCATACTGTATAGTCTGCCATGCTTGATCCGTTGCAGTTCCGCTATTGTTATTGTTGTTGCCAGTAGGTGAAACGTAATAGTTTGTCTGGCTACTCAATGAGAAGGAACCAAATAATATACAAATAAGCAAACCGAATCGATACATCAATTTAATCTCTTAGATTTAAAAACGACAACAATAGCTAATAAAATATATTTGGTGACATTTTGAGAGATAAATTTTAAAACTGAGTAAACTTGAAACAAGATTTGAAATAGGATCGTGAAAGCTAAGGTTAAAATGACTATTTTATTTATTTATCTTTCAAAAATGACTCAATCTCAAGATCAAATTGTTCTTTTGGACGGTGCCGTTGGAACTGAATTGGAGCGAAGAGGATATCACACGCACCTTCCTCTTTGGTCAGCTAGTGCAATTCGTGAAGCACCAAAATTATTGCAAAAGATACACCTGGAATATATAGAGGGAGGTGCTCAAATTATTACAGCCAACACATTTCGGACCTCTACTTATACATACGAAAGAGCAGGCCTATCTGTTCAGCAAGCGAAGGACGATGTTCGAATTGCACATGAAATTGCTAGAATCGCTCAAAAACAAAGTCGCTCAGAAATCAAAATTGCCGCTTCCTTGACTTCCTTGGAAGATTGTTATCGGCCAGATCTTACTCCAGACAATCCCACCTTACGTGAGTATCATGGTCAGCAAATAGACGTTCTAAATAAAACAGGCTTTGATCTGATCTTAGTTGAAACGATGCACACCATTAGAGAAGCAGAAATAATCGCTCAAATGTGCGAGAGCTATGAACTACCTTACATACTTTCATTTATTCCTGGAAGCCATGGAAGATTATTGAGTGGAGAATCCTTGATGGTTGCAATCAACCAAATAGCCCGTTATAAACCAGAAGCCTTACTTCTAAATTGCAGGCCTTTCGATGCACTAAATCACCAGCTTACTTATTTACATAGTTTTGATGGTCAGATCGGAATTTATCCAAATGGGTCCGGCATGCCCGATGATAAATTTGGGTGGCGCTTCGAGGATGACCATCCAGAAAAACAGTTTTTAAATCAAGCCAAAATATGGATAGAATCCGGAATTGATATCATTGGGGGTTGTTGTGGTACCCGACCACATGACATTAAATTGGTTCATGAATTTTTAGGGAGAGCATAATAAAAATGGACTGTCTACAATAAGTTAATAGCTCTTCAATTTAATTATATTATTTTTTTTCTTGAGTTTGCTCAGATGATGTGTGTCAATAGTTAGCATACACCCAATCAAGAAAGTAAATGTGGGAATACTCATTGGCTTAAAGCATGATTATCCTCAAGCCTGTTTTATTTTATTTTCCGAACGGTGTCAAACTGTCAAACGGTCCAACCTTTGAACGGTCTCACCTACCATCCCGGAACCAAGTTAATGCCCAATACGCCTTTCGTATTCTTCTGAATAGGAAAGGCATAGTAAGGTTCGATAATCAGAGCACCAAAGAGGTTTACTCGGAGCCCAATACCTGTGCTGAAAATGGGTGTTGGTTTTCTGCCTACGATGACATCTTCATCAATATCAAAATCGTCAAAATCATTATAGGCCACCCCACCATCCACAAAGAAGTTAAGTTCAGTGAATAACATTTTTGACTTTATCACAGCAAGGCCTTCAGGTCCTGTAAAAGGCAAGCGAACTTCAAAATTACCCAATAACATCTTTGATCCGGAGATTTGATTAAAACTCAGATCATATCGTTCAAAAATTTCTTGCTGTTTACCATAAGTATATCCATGAACCATGCCCATCTGGCCTAAAAATATTGGATAGAAATTATTAGCATCATTACCGTAACGAGCATAATGCATAATCCGAAAAGCTAAGGTCACTGGATTGAGTCGTTGATATTTTCTCAAGTCTAGCAAAAAGGTATGATAATCATAACCTCCAAAAAATTTTTCAACCCCAATTCTATAGCGATGTCCAGCAAGTGGTGATGTCAATCCAAAGTAAGAATTATCACTAACGTACGCAAAATTCGCATTTTGGGACAAAGCTTTACGTATATAAATACCTCCAAGATTTAGATCCCCTTCAATCGGAACTTTTTCTCTATCCTGTGCAATCAATCGACCGAAAGCATCATAATAGTTATTGAACCTATCCCATCGGAAATAGCGATAATTTGTTCCTAGACTGGCTTCAATACGCTGCGTTACAGAAAAGGGATAGTGGGCAAAAATAGAGATACCGTCTTCAAAAATACGCAATAGGTTGGTTTCTACATTATCAACCAAAATATCGCCTATCTGAGAACTTAAGGTGTCGAGTCCCAAATATTGACTATATCCGGTACGATACGGAATATGAGAAAGTGCGGCTCCCCAAGCCAAACGATTCTTTCGATTTATATATTGGAATACGCCACCAGCATCATAGATTTCTCCATTCAATGAAAGTCCTGCATACAACTGATTGTTTCCCAATATATCACTGAACAACATGTCTACACCACCAGCCAAACCGGTTTGCGTGCCAAAAGCATTACTCGTGCCTACCCCAACCCCGGTACTCCCCCCTAAATAATCCAACTTAAACTGCGGTTTATAATCGATTCGTTTGTATTGACCTGTACTTGCCGCTAATTTAGTCCTTGCATCAATTGCCTCAAGGTTTTCATTCACCCGGTCCCCAGAAGTTCTACCTACGATTGGAAGGGTAGAAGCTTCAAAATTAGTTTCATACCGGTCTACTAGTTTAGCATCTTTGAATGACTTGGTAGTAGCTCGGTAAATTGTGTATTTACTGTCAAAATATCCTGAATATAGGACCTGATCTCTCTTCTTGGATACCGAAATCGCAGGAGAATACTGGGTGATCCCACTGATTCCTACTTTTAAATTAGTCATTTGAAATAACTCATCTGAATCAACTTTATAGCGGTATAAATTGCGATAACCATCCCGGTCAGATAAAAAGTAAATGTTACCTTCATGGTCATATTCCGGATTGATATTATCCGAACCTGGGAAAAAATCATAATCTTTTATTGTACCATTGACTACATCTAGTTCAGATAGATTCATCACCCATTTACCATGCGTTCGTCCATTTTCTACACTAAGCCTGTCGGAAGAAAATATGATCTTAGTGCCATCTTCATTCCAATTTGGAAGGATGGCTGAATACTTATCGTTGGTGAGTTTTTTGATATTTTTAGTTCTTAAATCGATTTGATAAAGGTCAGAATTTCCGTTATTCAATCCAGCTACTACAATGGATCTTCCGTCTGGTGACCAAGCAGGATTTGAAAAAGCGGGCAAATCTTTTAAGCTGAACTCTTCCAACGTTTTACCTGTAAGCGCTTCTTTAATCAACATGGTATTACGTCCTTTCTTAAACGCAACAAAAGCAAATTTTTTACTATCCGGCGACCAGGTTCCAGAAGACTCCAAATAATTTAAATGATCCAGATGACCGTCTTTAACCGTACTGACCACTTTACGGATGATTTTACCATCCCGGGTACTAGCTAAATAGAGATCGGTACTTATCAGGTCTTTCTCAGAAAGAAAAATTACATATTTACCATCTGGAGAAACTACCGGCGATAAATTCATTCGCCCTGAATTATCCTCTGAGATTAATTTTCTTCCTACCACATTTTCACGCTTATTTTTCCCAACAAGAGGTTCATAATAATCTTCTAAGGTTGATTTGAATTCGTTGGACAAACTATCGAATTCCATACCCAGCAACAGTTGGGTTGCTCCGATCATACCAATCCTGGCCGTCATCATAAAATAGGGCTTAATTACGTCATCACCATATTTACCTGTGAGGAAGGACCAGAAGGCCTGACCATATCTATAAGGAAAATATTTAGGATTGCGTAGATCCTTTAGAGTAGGTACACGTTCATTAACCACTGCATCACGCATCCACATAGCCGTATTGGCATCATGTCTTCCCAGGGAAAGATATTCGGCTAATCCTTCCACCATCCATAGGGGTAGATTTTGAAGATTTTGCAATGAGGACGAATCTCCTTGAATGACCATATTATATTGAAAAGCATGAACCAATTCATGCCCCAGAACATGATTGGTTTGTTGGTTGGTCAAAGTGAGTGGCATGACCACTCGATTTTTAAAGGCCTCCGTGACACCTCCGGTTCCTACGCCTATGGAACCACTGATGGCATTGGTCTGTTGAAAATCCGCATGATCATTATAGAATAAAATAGGATTGTGCTGACGAATGGTGTCATGCAATACGTCTTGATGCATGTGGTACCACATTTCAGACCAATGTCCAAGTTCATCTACCTTATCAGGATTGCGTAGATAATGATACATGTCAAAGTTGGGGGTTTGATAAACTTCAAAATCAAAATCGCGATAACGTGGCTTATTCCGTCCAAAATACTGAGCCTCTAGCGCAATGGAGAAGCACATAAAGGCTACAAAACTGATAATCCATTGATGCTTTTTCATATGCGATGATTTATTTAAATCCTAATTATTTAACACTTGTTAAAATAGAAGTGTTATAAAGGAAACCTAAATTATGTGTTAAAAAATCTATAAAATATTAATAATCCCTACCCAGATTTATTTCTGGTTTGATGTATTTTTAAAATAAGTATTATGCCTACCTTTAAAAACGTTTATCGACTGAAGAAAATTAATAGAAAAATAAGATTAAATGAATAAATCTTCTTTCAATTTTTACCTAAGAATCCTACTAATTACTTTCTTTTGGCTTTGGGATATTTCTTTAGGAGCCCAAAATATGACCCCTTTTGAGCAAAATGGTCACACCTCGGCAGATTACGATCAAATAAT
>JAHEJC010000229.1 GCA_024639065.1 Lewinellaceae bacterium
CAAAACGGGTATATAATGAATACTTTGGTCAACGAGGAAAGCCAGCCTTTGCATTAATGAGAGCGGATATAAGTAATCCGGATAAATGGAGCGCAGAAAAGCCGAATTTGTACACACTGGTCTTTTATCTAATAGATAATGAAGGAAAATTGGTAGAAAGCCGGAGTGCGAAAGTTGGTTTCAGAGAAGTGGAGTTTATAGATGGAGCACTTATGGTCAATGGAAAATCTGTATTGTTATATGGAGTTAATCGCCATGACCATAGCCCGGTTACGGGTAAGACGGTTGATGAAGAATTGATGATCCAGGATATTACCTTGATGAAACAATTTAATTTTAACTCGGTGCGCACCTCACACTACCCTAATGATGATCGATGGTATGAGCTGTGCGATCAATATGGATTATACTTGATTGATGAATCTAATCTGGAAACCCATGGAATTGGGGGTAGACTAAGTAACGACCCCGCCTGGTCCAATTCATTTTTGGAGCGTGCAGTCCGTATGGTTGAAAGAGATAAGAATCATCCTTCTATTATCTTCTGGTCGTTAGGTAATGAGTCCGGTGACGGTTACAATCATGCTACCATGGCCCATTGGATAAAAAGTTATGATCCTACTCGATTTGTTCATTATGAAGGTGCACAGACGTTTGGAAAAGGATTGCAAAGAGATCCTTTATATGTTGATATGATCAGTCGAATGTATAATTCAATTGATTATATGATAAGTATGTCAGAATTAGAGGGAGAAGACCGCCCGATTGTATGGTGCGAATATGCCCATTCGATGGGAAATTCTACCGGCAATTTGTTCGAATTCTGGGATGCCATTCGGTCCAATCGACAATTAATAGGAGGGTTTATTTGGGACTGGGTAGATCAAGGTCTGTTACAAAAGACAACCGATGGAGATGATTATTTTGCCTATGGGGGTGATATGGGGGATACAGCGATCAATGATAATAATTTCTGTCTGAATGGCGTAGTTGATCCGGTCCGCAATCCCAAACCTGCTCTTTATGAATGCAAGAAAATATTTCAACCAGTAGGGATTGAAGCTGTAAATCTTTCCAAAGGATTGATCAAGATTGAAAATCGGTATCAATTTACCAACCTGAATGAATTGAATATTTTTTGGGAATTACAAGAAGATGGAAAAGTCGTGCAAAGTGATCAACTGGCCGCATTAGATTTGAATCCAACATCGACAACTGAACTGTATATACCATTCAAGGCCCCAGATTTAAAGGCAGGGGCTTCTTATTATTTGACCGTCATTTTCAAGTTGAAAGAAACCCAATCGTGGGCACCCAAAGGACACATTGTGGCCAGAGAACAGCTTTTGTTACCCATGAGGCAAGCAGCAGTTATGCTGGATATTGCCGAGATGAAGGACTTAGAGGTGGAAGGAAATACTATTATTGGAGATGATTTTTCAGTAACATTTGATGCAGAAACCGGACGGATTTCTTCTCTAAAACATGGAAGAGACGAGCTGGTACGCCTTGGACTGGCACCTCATTTTTGGCGACCAGTCACCGATAATGATGAACGAGGAGGTAAAACGCCACGTTCTCTGGCAGTTTGGAAAAAAGCCACAGAAAATCAAAAACTTGCTTCCTTCGATATTAAGCAGGTGAGTAAAAATCAAGTGGAGGTGGTCTCTACCATTGAACTTCCTGATGCTGAAGCTAAAGTTCAGGTCAATTACCGGATTTTGGGTAGTGGAGATATTGTCGTTCAAAATAACTTGTTTGTAAATTCTAAACTACCGATGATGCCCAAATATGGCATGCAGATGGAGGTGCCCGGTCAATATGATAATCTAACCTGGTTCGGTAAAGGGCCACATGAAAATTATATCGATCGTGAGAAGAGTGCCGAGATTGGACTTTATAAACAATCTGTGGCAGCGGATTACTACATGTACCTTAAGCCTCAAGAGAGTAGTAATAAAACCCAGGTGGAATGGTTTAGTTTAACCAATAATCAGGGCAATGGTTTGTATATTGGTCATGTGACGGATCCGCTAAGTATGAGTGCTTGGCCCTATACGACAGAGGATATTGAAAAGGCTCAGCATCCTTATGATTTAAAGAAACGAGACTTTGTTACGTTAAATATTGATATGAAACAGATGGGCGTAGGGGGAGACGATAGCTGGTCTTTGCAAGCTCTGCCGCATGAAGCTTTTAGAATACCCGCCGACAATTATAGTTATTCTTTCATATTAAAACCGATCAAACAAAATAAGTTGGTTAACAACGGGCGCTATCTGATTCCGTTAGGTGAACCTAAAATACCTAATTATGATAGGTAAACTGCCTTCAGCAAACCAAGGAAGAATTTAAATTGTCGAATTCGTTAAGCAGTAATATCATTTGCTTTAGTGAGTATGATGGGCTGCGTTTTGGTAACTATAATGGTGTGTTCATGCTGAGCCACAAAACCTCCTTTATTACCGACTAGGGTCCAGTTATCTCGCCAGACCCGGGCTTTGTCCGATTTGGTTGAGATAAATGTTTCAATAGCAACTACTGAGTTCGTTTTAAATCGAGTACGATTTGTTTTGTCCCGGTAGTTTAAAATTTGACCAGGTTCTTCGTGCAGTTTTCTACCTACACCATGACCAGCTAAATTCCTGATTACGGTATAACCTGCCTGATTAGCCTCCGTTTCAATCAAATGACCAATGGCGGAAATTTTGGTACCATCTTTTATCGTTTGTATTGCCTTAGTCAAAATCTTTTTAGACGTGTCAACCAGCGTTTGGTGATGATGAATATCGGTTCCTAGCACAAAGGATCCTCCATTGTCAGACCAAAATCCGTTTAATTCGGCGGATACATCTATATTGATTAAGTCACCTTCTTTTATAATTTTCTTGTCGGATGGTACCCCATGAGCAACTTCATTATTCAAACAAATACAAGTGAATCCTGGAAAATTATACGCTTTCTTAGGTGCTGAATTTGCACCATGCTTTTTAAGAATTTCTGCACCAAACAGATCCAATTCTTTAGTAGACATTCCAGCTTCAGCATATTCACGCATTTGTTTCAAAGTTAAAGCAACAATATAACTGATTGCTTGCATTCCCTTTAATTCTGACTCTTTGGTAATTGACATGTAAACTTGAATTATTGTTTTAACAAATTATAAACTGTAATCGCTGCATGATACCACTATGACTATTATTATCATCAAAATATCCTTTGATTAAAATAAAATTAACAAATGGTAAGACAGTCATATTCAATTTAATTAGTAATCCTATTAAAACTGGCATCATTAATTGATTTTTTTTATTTTCATTTCGGAGGATAAATGTGTTAGGGCTTAGACCTCTATTCGGATGCCTCACTCTTCCGAATGAGCAAGTTTAAACAAATAGTTAATTTATAAAACCTAAGATAATATTTGATAGTTCAATGGGATGTGTCATCCACATTTCGTGTCCAGCGTTCATCACATTATGGTGAGTTGCTTGAGGATTGATTTCAATTAGTTTGGCATTTGTGCATTTTAACATTGGCATTGTCATTTGAGCGGTTAAAATCATTATGGGCATCTTTAAAGTTTTAATATTTTCAGGTGTAGGAGCTTTTAATCCAATACTAGAAGTTACTAAAGCCTCCATTTCTCTTAGGTTTGCTTTCAGCATGTCCAATACTTCGGGGGGTACTTGATCCTGGATATCGGCACCTGCAAAAAATTCAAATATTTCTTTCAGGACCTTAGTGGTGTCTCCAGTTAAAAAAGCATTCCGAGTATCTTTGATCAAATATTCCTGGACATCTTGATAACTAGTTTGACATTCGGGAATGTCATGTAGCCAGTCAACTAGGGCTGGTTCTGAAAGTATCAGGCTTCTTACCATATTTGGATTGACAAGAGCCAACTCCAATGCAATTAAGCCCCCATAGCTATGTCCAACTAAATGTACCGGGTTGCCTAATGTTTCAATTAGGATTTTTAAATCCTTTGCCTCTGACTTAATATTGTAGTCGCCAACGATCTTGTTGTCATTTGGGAAATTATATCGCCTACTGTAGGTTACCACTTTATACTGATCACCAAGTAGTTCAATTTGGGGCATGAATACTCTATAGTCCTCTTGACTTCCATGTATAAAAATAATTGTTTCTCCTTCCCCAACAGAATAATAGCTAATTGATCCATTTTGAACAACCAACTGTTTTAAGGATTGACTTATTCCAAACTGCATGCAAATGCATAAAACAATTGTATTAATAAATTTTATCATCATGTTATAGTTCTATCTAACCTATTTTAACTTTATTGCTCTTCCTTTTTTTGCGCTCTTTATGGCGGCTTCCAATATTTCTACTACTACTAGATTATTTTCTAAAGAAGATAAATCATAGGATTCTAGCGTGATTTCATTCCTGATTAGTGATGAGAACATTGCAAAGGGGTCATTTAATGGGGTAGGGCGTTCTGGAAGTTTGATGAAGGCTTCTTTTTGTTTCTCATCCAGTTGGTATCGAAAATCAGATCGGTTATCACAAAAAAGCTGTCCTGTTTTTCCATAGACGGCCATATCTTTTCTAGATATTGGCCAATTCCAGGATGCCTGTATGATACCTTGTGTTTTAGGATATTGTAATATAATCGTTGCTTCATCATCTACCTTTGGATAGAGATGTGGTTTGATCGTTTGAGCTACTGCGGTGACGGCCAATGGCCTTTGACCATTCATTAACCAGGTGATCAAATTGGCTCCATAGCATCCAAAATCAGTGAGCGCTCCAGCTCCGTTTTGTTTGGGGTCTGTTAGCCAATCTAGAAATTCTTTATTAATTCCGATTTCGGCGGGACCCGGATGACCATCGTGCACAACAATTTTACGAATAGCTCCGATCTTTTGCGCTGTAATCATTTCCTTCGCTTTGTGGTTTGATGCATACCACGTTGTTTCATAATTTGTTAATAAATAAATGTCATGTTTTTGGGCAAGTTGTTCCATCCGCCGGGCATGTTTTAGACTTATTGCTAAGGGTTTTTCAACCATTACATGAATTCCTTTTGGAGCACAAGATTCTACTACTTGCAAATGATCATAGATACTACCAAAGGCAGTGACTGCTTCTGGTTTGGTGGAGGCAAGCATTTCATCCATATTGTCATATACTAAATTCATGGAGTAACCATACTGATCGGCATAACGGCTGGCAAGATCAATGTTGGGTTCAACAATCCCGACAACTTGGATGTCTCCCTGGTCCGGGCGGCCCAATATCCAATGAACATGCGAATGAGTCAGCCCTATGATCCCAACTTTTAGAGGAGATTTTTCGGATTGTGCTTTGATGAAGTCTGCGGAGGTCAGACCAATAATAACCATCAAAAGTAAAAATTGAAATGAAAGTCGATGCTTGTAGTGCATTAGATAACGAATTCCTGAAATTTATATTAATGAAACGAATTACTTATTTAGCAATTAAGATACATTCAAATTTATCAGAATAAAAATTCAATATTGTTCAAAGGGTAAATGGCCAGATTGAGGTAATTGAATGATAAAGATTATTTAGTCTTCCAACTAAAACCAATTGCGATATAATTCATAACATTATTAATACCTGTTCCGAAAGACCAATCCAGTTGAAAATAGTCATTTACTAAATAAGTAAATCCGCTATCAAAGTTTGCTTCCCAGGTTTTAAATTCTACTAAATCTCCATAAGGTTCTACGTAAATGGCGACTTTATCATTTAAACTAATTCCCAGTGAGAAAGAGTAGACAAGATCGCCTGACCCGGTCCCAAAATAATTGTAACCTAAATTGTATCCAATTCCTATATTTTCAGACAGCTCATGGGCCAAGGCCAGTTTATTGATAACGCCGAATTTCTCGGAGGTTAAATTGGACGATCCGGTAGGGAGAATGAAATGGGACATAAATGCTATTTCTGTATTTTGTTCGGAATCTGCTAACAATTCAACTTTTGCGCCTATTTCCAGATCACTGATTCCTTGAACTGTTCTATTATTGATGGTTATCGTCTCCAATTGATTCACTAATCGCAGTTCAAGTCCTTTGACAATTCCATACCTGAACAGTGAGGTCGGGGATAAAATCTGCCTTTCCGTTACCTGGTTTTTTAAGGTATAATTAAAGCCTAGTCCTGCCTCCAATTGCAATTTTCCTTTTTCCACAGCAATGGCACTTTCAGTTTGATCTGGTCGATCCGTAATGATGGATTGTGCAAGTAGTGGATAAATAAAAAGTACGAGAAATAAGACGAGAAAACTTAAAAGCAGGTATTTTTTCATTCCATCCAATTAAGAAAAGCTACGTTCAATCAATCATTCGACAAGATAATTTGCCAGTAGTATGTCCTTGAAAGATAATATAAAATCAATGATTAATTCCGGGATCCAAAAATTAGAGTTCCTATGCGGACCAAAGTTGCCCCTTCTTCCAGGGCAATTTCATAATCACCAGACATACCCATAGAGATTTCCTTAAACGCTTCGTTGAAGAACTCTTTCTGCAAGTAATCAAAGTACTTTTTTAATTGCATAAACTCAATTCTTACTTGTTTCAAGTCCGTAGTAAAAGTGGCCATACCCATTACGCCTGCAAATGATAGGTGGGGATACAAGGCTAGATCAGTGGTTGACAGCCAGTCACACAATTCCTGGTAATCAAATCCGTGTTTAGATTCTTCCTGAGCAATTTTGATCTGTAATAGGACAGGGATAATGCGATTGTTGCGAGCTGCTTGTTTATTAATCTCATCTAATAAATGGGGAGAATCTGCAGAGTGAATTAAGTTTATAAAGGGGGCTATATATTTTACTTTATTGGTTTGCAAATTACCGATTGCATGCCATTCAATATCACTTGGGAGTTGAGGTTGCTTTTCTCTTAACTCTTTTACCCGGTTTTCACCAAATACTCTTTGTCCCATATTATATACTTCTAATATTTCGGACGGGATCTTAGTTTTTGATACTGCAACTAGCTCTGCGTCAAATGATTGAATACATTTTTTAAGAGATAACAGTTTTTTTGCAGAAATTGGCATAACAATTGATGATTAAGTGTAATATGTAATTAGCTTGTAATCTGTTGATAATCTTAATTTTTATTTTCAAACTAGCGAATGAATTTAAGCTAATGGCAGCAATTAAAGATATGTTTAACGCAATATTAAGATTTAAAACCTAAAAAAGTTCGTTCAAAAACCAAAGATAAATAGCACCATGAATTATTCAATCGAAAATCAGGATAGAAAAACACGCAGGAAAGCCCTTACTTATACTTTAATGATTGTTTTATTACTATTTGGAGGTTTGCTGGCTAGCTCCTCAGAAACCTTTTCAAAGATTACTGAAACAGTTAAAGAGTTGGTTACCGGAGATCAATCGGATAAAGAAAATAACCAGACGGCCGATCTGGGTAAACGAAAAAGGACCTAAATCTATTGACCGATTAGAATAGTCCATGCAATTCTCCATCAACAGCGGTAATTACCGTGCCCAGATCTTCTTGATTATTAATGAAATCTATATCATCAACATTAATAATTAACAATTTGCCATGGTTATAGGTTTGTATCCAGTTCTCATACCTTTCATTTAGTTTCTTAAGATAATCTAAACTCATATTACCTTCATAATCTCTTCCTCTACTTTGAATGTGTGCGACTAGAGTAGATATGGATGCTCTTAAATAAATGAGTAAGTCAGGACCTTGAACTTGAGAGGACATGGTTTTGAACAGTTCAAAATAATTTTCAAAATCACGCTTATCCATTAGCCCCATTTCATGCAAATTAGGTGCAAATATATAGGCATCTTCATAGATAGTTCGATCCTGAATTACGGTTCTATCTCCTTGACGTATTTTGAGTATTTGTTGGTATCGGTTATTTAAAAAATAGATTTGGAGATTAAATGACCATCGACGCATTTCATGGTAGAAATCAACTAAATAAGGATTGGTGGCAGTATCTTCAAAAAGAACATCCCACTTAAAATGTTTAGCGAGCTTGCTAGAAAGAGTTGTTTTGCCTGCTCCAATATTGCCAGCGATAGCAATATGTTTGATATTCTCCAAAGAAAAATAAGTTCTGGTTTCAACGTGAAAATACAAGATTATTTTAATGTTCAAGCATATATTTATCTTTGAGTCGATATTATAGGTTGGCTTATCTAATAAAATGAAATGAACATCGACGATAATTTAATTTTAAAATTACAGGATTTGGCCAAATTGGACTTAACGGATGCTGAGCGATTGGCTATAAAGAAAGATTTGGAGAAGATATTTACTATGTTTGAAAAATTACAAGAAGTGGACACCAAAAATGTCGAACCATTCATCCATTTTAATGAAGTGGATGAAGTAAGACCGGATGCAGGTGCTCATCATGTCTCTAATGAAGAAGCATTGTCAAATGCTCCAGTAAAACACGAACCTTATTTTATTGTTCCAAAAATAATTGACTAAATGGATCTCATTATTTCTGTTAATAAATTGAGAAAAACCTATATTATGGGGACTCAAAAGGTGCATGCCTTACAGTCTATTACCCTGGATATCCATCGAAACGAATATGTGGCTTTGATGGGTCCTTCCGGATCAGGTAAATCTACGTTGATGAATTTATTAGGATGTCTAGATACCCCTTCATCCGGTGACTATTTTTTGAATGGTACGAATGTAAGTACGATGGGGGATGCTGATTTAGCACAAGTAAGAAATAAAGAAATTGGATTTGTTTTTCAGACTTTCAACTTGCTACCCCGTCTTACTGCCCTGGATAATGTAGCCTTACCGCTGATTTATGCCGGCGTTAACAAAGCAATAAGAAGGGCTAAGGCGAGGGAAGTATTAAACGAGGTCGGATTAGGTGATCGGGTAACCCATAAACCGAATGAACTTTCCGGTGGACAGAGACAAAGAGTAGCCATTGCTCGGGCTTTGGTCAATGATCCAAGTATCATTCTTGCTGATGAACCAACAGGTAATTTAGATTCCAAAACTTCTCTTGAGATTATGGATATCTTAAATAATCTGCATGCAAAAGGCAATACGATCATAGTAGTAACTCATGAACCAGATATCTCTGAGAATGCGCATCGGGTAATTAAGTTGTTTGATGGCCTTGTTGATTCTGATGAAAAAAATCCTCAAAGAGTTGTTGCTTCTGCTCATTAACTCTGATATTGGAGCATGGTTTTTAAGATATATACCAAAACAGGAGATAAAGGTTCAACCTCACTTTATGGAGGGGCTCGACTTTCCAAAGATGATATCCGAATAGAAGCCTATGGTACGGTGGATGAGCTTAATGCTTGCATTGGACTAGTCTCCGATGGCATGAATGCGCTTAATATGATTCATTGCTTGGAAGCGGTGCAAAATCGCCTTTTCACTATTGGGTCAAATCTCGCTTCCGATCCTTCTAAAGAAATGATTACTCCAGATCTTTCACCATCTGATATTACGCTTTTGGAAAATGAAATCGATCAGTATGAAAAACAACTTCAACCGCTTAAACATTTTGTTTTACCAGGAGGTCATCAATTAGTTTCTTTTTGTCATATTGCCAGGACCGTCTGCCGAAGGGCTGAACGAAGGGTGGTTACTCTAAGCAGGGATTCTCAAGTGGAAGAAATGATCATTGTATACCTTAATCGTTTATCTGATTATTTATTTGTGTTGAGCAGATATATTGCGTATAAACAGGGCATTAGTGAAAGGAAATGGCTCCCCAGAAAGCCCTAACCTCTATTCCCAGCCTTGCTCCCAGTTAAGAACTTTAGCGGTTTAGGATTTGGTTCTCGAAAATGATCAATTTTCTTAGATTACTATTTGTCGGCTCGTTGTTCTCGGCGTCCCCTCATTCAAGTTCAAGTTCAAGATTCAAGTTCAAGATTCCATCCTAACCCCCTAAATGATTGGAATAAAATTAACTAAATTAGGTTTAAGGAATAAAACCTAAATAACATGAATAAACATCAAAGAACTTGGAGTAAAACAGAAAAATTATATGCATTAG
>JAHEJC010000230.1 GCA_024639065.1 Lewinellaceae bacterium
TGGTACTTATGTATTAGGCGAAACTACCGACGGAGTGGGTATTCGCACTTACCCTTATACAACTGATATGTCAGTCAACCCAATGACTTATGCTGATGTTGCGCAAAGTGGAGGAAGCCCGCATTACATTGGGTCAGTCTGGGGTACTATGTTGTGGGATCTAACTTGGGAAATTATTGGCCTGGAAGGAGTTGATACGGATATTTATTTTGGTCAAGGAGGTAATAATATTGCCCTCCAGATGGTGGTCGAAGCATTAAAGCTGCAACCATGTATACCAGGGTTTGTAGATGCTCGTGATGCGATATTGCAAGCGGATCAACTGTTATATAATGGGAAATACAACTGTGCAATTTGGAAAGCCTTCGCACGCAGAGGTTTGGGTGTAAGTGCCTCTCAGGGATTTAGCTATTTCTTTAGTGATGGATCCGAGGCATTTGATGAACCTAATTTGATACAAATTAAACAGACACCGGTAGCCGATACTATTTATGAGAACGAATCAATCCTGCTTTCCTATCAAGTGACCTGTAAATGTCAGGATCATCTTGGAGTTGATATTAAAATAAAACCTTCTTCGGATTTGATTTATATACCCAATTCGGGTGGAAATATTATCAATGATACAGTATGTTTTGAACAGATGAATATTTTATGTGGTGATACGACTATATTGTCTTTTGAAGTTGAAGCGGATTGCTTCAGTTCATTTGATTCGCTAGTCATTATAGCTAATGATATTGAGGGTGATCCATTTTTTGAATCTAAATCCTTAGAAGATTCATTGATCAATTGGATTCAATCCAATAGTTTATTCCATTCAGAAAATACGTCCTGGTATGCACAAGATTTAAGTTTTCCCAATGTGAGCGTGATTGAACTTATAGATTCCTTATTAATCCGAGGAAATACCTATTTAAGTTTTATGCACCGGTATGAGACAGAATATTTTTGGGATGGAGGATTTGTCCAGTACAACTTGGATGGAGATTCAAGTTGGTATGACTTGGAAGACTATTTTATTCTTAATGGTTACCCTCAAGGGAGAGGATTTACAGGCAATAGTGATAATTACTTCGGTCCAGGATTTGATCAGAGTATAGTCGATCTAAGTTCGTTTATCGGTTCTACTTTGCGCCTAAGATTCTTATTTTATTGTGATATCACGGTTGGAGGTCCTGGAATTAATGGATGGTATATTGATGATATTCATGTTTTCGAGGAATCAGGAGCAGCCACCAAAAGTGTAATTAACTATGAGGATACGACCTATACATTTTTTCATCAGAATTTTAAAATCGGTGTCTCTGGTGATCACATTTATGTTGACCTGGCTAATAGTGAGCCGCAAGACGGCTCTGACTGGCAGCATGCTTTTACCAATCTACAAGTTGCACTAGCATCGGCCGAATGTAATGATACGATTTTTATTGCGACAGGACCCTATTTACCTACCGATAGTATGGGACGGGATCATGTTTTTCAATTGAAATCAGGCATTGCTTTGCTAGGAGGCTTTCCTGCTGGAGGAGGAAGTCTTATGGAAAGGGATCCGGTCCTTTACCCTAGCATTTTATCCGGAAATATAGGTGATGTGGATTCATCAAATGATAATAGTTTTCACGTAATCGAGGTGGACTCATCCCAACACTCAATCTATTTAGATGGGATAGATATTGCTTTTGCATCTGCTGATAGTTCTGGTATTCATTCCAAAGGAGCGGCCATTAGAAATGCTGGAAAGCTATTTTTAAAAAATGTATTTATTCATGATGTAGAGGGTGTCCAGAAAGGTTATTTGATTTATAATCATGGGTCAAATGCCCAATTAATTATGGATGAAGTAGACATAAAATTATTATTGGGTCCCACTGAAGACCCAATACTCAACACGAATGAGGCCTATCTAATTATCAAATCAGCAGTAGGTATAAATCGATAACTGAGTAATAGTTAACTTTTGCTTTATTATTCTTAAATTTAACATTCAGTAAATTATATATATAATGGAAGAAAATCAAAAAAGGAATAACAACAGCCTGTTAGGAGCATTAGCTGCTATTCTCGTTTTAGCCATTGCCGGGCTAATTTATTTTTTTGTAAGCAATAAAAAAGCTGCAAAAGAAGCTGAGCGGATGGAGATTTTAGTTGACTCCCTGGATCAAGTAAGATCATCCTTAGCTTCAGAATTGGACAGCCTGAATAATGAGTATTATGCAATTGCCATAGAAAATGATTCATTAAAAGGATCACTGGAAAATTCAAAAGAAATTATTCAACAAAAAGATAATCAAATTTGGAGAGCAAATAAAAAGGCTCAAGACGCAGATGCCTTAAGGCAAGAGATCACCAATTTGGAAGCAGCAAAAAATGAATTGGCAAGCACTATTACTAGATTGGGCACAGAGAATGATGAACTCAAAGAAGCTAATGCAGAACTCCAAGAACAAGTCACTACATTTAAACAGGAAAACACAGACCTCCAATCCCAAGTCAGCGAAATGAATCAGGCAAATGAATTAATGCAACAAAGAATGTCTCAGTTGATTGATGCATCCTACAAAGCATCGGGGATGCAGGTAGAAGCAATGCGGTCTAGTGGAAAGTCAACGATCCGTGCACGGCAAGTCAGAAAAGTAAACATAGGATTTGATTTAGTCGACGTTCCAGAAGAATATCACGGAGCTCAGAATATTTATTTATCTATTACCGATGCAAATGGCTTGCCCATAGTAGCGGAAGCCACTAAAGTTAAGGTAGGTTCACAAACCAAGGCTTTAGTTATTGAGTCGGTGGACTCCAAGAAAGTGAATATAGATAATTCTCAACGAATAGAATTTAATTATGAAGTGCCAGATAAGTTGAAGCGCGGATTCTTTGTTGTATCAATTTATACAGGAAAAGGATTGTTAGGCTCAACCATCTTGAAACTTATATAATAGCGAAATACGAAAACATAATTAGTTAATGTTGAAATAATCTGGCAATCATCAGTTGCTGGATTATTTTATTTTATTCTAAGTTATATCCTAAAATGATCATCAAAGACTTTAATCAAAGTATTATGAAACCAATAGGAATCACATTTATCTGTTTTGTTTTTCTTTGTCAGATCAGTTGTGTAGGTAAAGGAAAATTCTCTAAATTGGAAGTACGTAAAAATGAATTAGAGAACGAATCTATGCGTGCAAAGCAAGAGCTACGAGATGCCGAAATGAAAATAACTTCATTAGACGAAAAAGTGAATGATCAACGAGATGAAATGATCAAACAAAATGCATTAACCAATCAACTGATTGCCGAAAAAATTGAATTGCAAAGAACCATAGAAGAATTAGATAAAAGAATCGGTTCTGTGACTAGTGAAGCCGCATCTGTACAACAACAGCTGAATAATCAATTGAAGCAGGAAATCGAAGCACTTCAATCGATACAGCAAGAGCTGGAGTCCATTAAAAATGTATATGCCCAAAATCAATCCAAGCTACAGACTCTTTCTGCGTCTCTGTACGATAAGGCAATATCACTCGGTGATAATCAAACCGAAGTTGAATTGGGTAATAATAGCTTGAAAATTGTTATTTACAATGAGTTTCTTTTTAAATCAAATTTACAATTAAACCCAGCTGCTTCGAGTTTCTTAAAGGAATTAAGCGCCTATCTCTCCAATTACCCGGAGTTTAACGTAGCGGTCCAGGGGCATTCTGATAATAGACAGATTGTAGCTACACGTCAGTATACTGATGGCATAGATCTTACTGCCTTGCAAGCAGCCTCCGTGGTTAGATTCTTAAATAAAGAAGCCGGATTAAATGGGAATCAATTGACTGCAGTTGGTAAAGGTGGATTTTTTCCAAGAGTATCAAATGAAACGCCTGCTGGCCGTTCGTTGAATAATCGTGTAGAACTGGTTATTGCGCCAGACCGGAATCAATTGCTTAAATTACTAAAGTAAAGGGGCTATCCACTTTCCAAGATCCGCTCTCCGCTGTCCTTTCACCACGGCGCCATGATTAACGGATTGCTTCGCTACGCTGCCAATGACGATAGAGTTTTTAAAGATCTGATTGAAGCCTAGAAGCCTTGATGTCTCGACGCCATGTTTTTTTACACTCCATCTGTCAAATCCGACAGTTCGGTAAATCAAATTCATAAACTAATATAATAATCATTCATATTTGAAATGTGATCAAAAAACACAGTTACAAATATGATTCGTGTCCTTTTAATCTTCACAATTCTGATTACGACAAATCTTACTAGTGCCCAGACAACAATTCAAGGAATTATAAAAGAGGTAGATGGAACAACGCTTCCTGGAGCAAACATATATTTTGATCAAACTCAAATTGGAACCACATCAGACCTTGACGGAAAATTTGAAATCATCACAAAGCTAACTGGATCTCCAAACTTAATTGTAGATTTTATTGGCTTTAAATCATTTGCGCAGAGCATATCACTTGACCAGGAAACCATCTTTGTTGAAATAATCCTAAAACCATCATTCAATCAGTTAGAGGCAGTGACGATTACTGCAGGAGCATTTGAGGCGAGTGATAAAAAGAAATCGGTTGCATTAAAACCATTGGATATTGTAACTACCGCGGGAGCATTGGGTGATGTGTCCGGAGCGTTGCAAACCTTACCTGGAGTAACTACTGTAGGTGAATCAGGAAGACTATTTGTTCGTGGCGGTGATGATACTGAAACACAAACTTTTATTGATGGCATGTTGGTTCCGATTGCTTACACCAGTGGTGCGCCCAACCTATCGGTTCGCGGACGATTCAATCCATTCATATTTAGTGGTACTGTTTTTAGCGTTGGAGCTTATTCAGCAGAATATGGACAGGCCTTATCTTCGGTTTTACAATTAAACACTAAAGAGTTACCAGAGGAAAATAAAATAGACTTGAGTCTGATGAATATTGGAGGAAGTGCTGCCATAACTCAACTATGGAAAGAGGGTGCGGTAACAGCCACTTTAGATTATATCAATTTAGCCCCCTACACAGAAGTTATTACACAAAATGTAAATTGGATAAAGCCACCGGAATCAATCGACGGGGAGGTTAGTTTAAGACAGAAAACCAAACGGAATGGGATGTTGAAATTATATGGGAAATTTGGACAAAGTAGTTTGAAGTTGAATTCAATTGACTTGGATGCCCCACAAGGATTTTCTCCCTTTGATATACAAAACGAAAACCTTTTCTTAAATACCAATTGGAAATCAATAATTGGTAATAAATGGAGTGTAAAAACAGGAGCATCATATACTAAGAACATAGATAATATTCGTCTTACAGATTTTGATGTGAAAGAAAACTTAGAAACTGGATTCTTTAAATTGGTTATGAACAACTATTCAAGTGATCGCGTGACCGTAAAATTTGGAAGCGAAGCATTGGTCCAATCCATTTCTGAAACGATTAGGATAGACACCGTCAGCCTTTCAAATAATTTTAAAGAAAATAGATATTCTGGATTTGCTGAAGCCGAAGTTTATCTTTCTACGAAAATAGCTATGCGTGTTGGGGGGCGACTAGAGCAATCTACCATTAAGCATCAAACTACAATTGCCCCACGATTTTCGACAGCTTATAAATTAAATGACAACAGCCAGCTATCAATAGCCTATGGTCAATTTTACCAACAAGCTTCAAAGAATATTCTTCTTAAAACCAGAGAGGTCAGTGAGCAGCGAGCGGATCATTATATATTGAACTACCAGGTCAACAAAAAAAAGCGGTTGTTTCGTGCCGAAACATACTATAAAAATTACGCGCGCTTAATTACCTATAATAGCAATTTATCTGCAGTTGCAAATGATGGTAATGGTTATGCTTATGGATTAGATGTTTTCTACAAAGATTTAAGAACCATCGAAAACGCTCAGTTTTGGATTTCCTACTCCTACTTAAATACCAAGAGAAAATACCAGGATTATCCGGTTCAGGCAATTCCATCATTTGCAAGTAAGCATAGTATTTCGGTTGTTTACAAACATTGGATGAACAACTGGAATTCATTAATATCATGCACTGCTAAATATTCGACACCAAGAACATACGATGATCCTAACAGGATGATGTTTAACGATCGTTACACAAAGCCATACCGATCATTGGATTTTAGTTGGAGTTATTTGCCAAAGCAACATATTATTTTTTATGGAGCTGTAACCAACGTGTTGGGCTTCAATAACCAGTTTGGTTTTCAATTTTCCAGTCAGGCCGATGGTAACGGAGTATATGCTCAACAAGAAATATTACCTTCTGCAAAACGATTCTTTTTTGTAGGGTGTTTTTTGACTTTTACAAAAAAAGGTGGAGCCAATCAATTAGATACTTTAAATTAATTTTTGATATTAAATGCTTAAAAACATGAAGAAAGTAGCAATAATTAAAACAACTCTTTTAGTACTTTTAATGAGTGTTTGCAGTTATGTTTTCGCACAAGAAGATTCAACTATGCTAGAACCAATTGTTCGCAATGGTGTCTATTACAATATCTCTGAAACAGGGTCCTATTCATTAACCCTGGAAATAATTAAATTAAAATCCAACGATGGTAGTGTGATGCTTAGTTTGGTTGATGAAAATGGAAGACAGTTGGCAAGAACAAAAATTCCGATTATGGATCTTAAATGTTCAGTAAGAATTGATTCCTTGCAAGCCGGAAATTATGCCATTCGATATTATCATGACAAAAACAACAATGGAGAATTGGATACTGGCGCATTTGGTATACCAAAAGAAGGTTATGGATTCTCAAATAATGCCCGAGGGTTTATGGGGCCACCGGACTTGGAAGACATGATTTTTAAATTGGAAGATGACTTGACTTTAAAAATGAAAACAGTAAACTAAGTATTTCTTTAATCCGGAAGTAGGATATTTACTTTTGAATTTGAGTATAACCTAATGGAGCATTTACAATGAATTGGTTTCAAGAAAATAAGAAAACACTTTTATTGGTAACGCTAGGTGCATTGATCACCAATTTTATCTTTTCCCCTTTTAGTCATATGACTATCAAGAATTTTGCAATTGGGTTTACATGGCATTGGATTATCTGGGCAACACAATGGTTTGGAAATGCCTACCTGGTGGATTGGTTGAGTGAAAAAATATCCTGGATGGAAAAACCATTGCTTCGAGCTGTGACTGGGATCGTTGGATTAATTGTTTACTCGCTTTTGGCTTTTTCAATTGTGCATGTTCTTATGAGCAAGATTTTTTTTAATGCTTCCCTAATTGAATCAATTAATTGGCTTAGTACTCAATCACTGAAATACGTATTAATCATTTCCAGTACGATTGCCTTGGTATTACATACCATTGGCTTTTTTACAAATTGGAAGGAGTCAAAAATTGAAGCGGAAAAATTGCGTGCCGAAATGATGACTTATAAGTATGAAGCATTACGCAGTCAAATAAATCCGCATTTTCTTTTCAATAGTTTTAACGTGCTCAGCGAACTGGTTTATGAAGATCAAGGTCTTGCTGTTAAATTCATACGACAGCTCAGTGACATTTATCGTTATGTATTAGATAGCAAAGACCGGGAGTTGGTCCCACTCCGTGAAGAAGTTGATTTTATTAGGAAGTTTGGTTTTTTACTACAAACTCGATTTGATAATAATTTAAAGATTGATATACAAATTGAACAGACAAGTGATGAATTGATTGTTCCCATGTCATTACAACTATTGCTGGAAAACGCAGTAAAGCATAACGAAGTGTCTAGGCAATTTCCACTACTGGTCGAGATTCACCGATATGGAGATTTTATTCAAGTAAAGAACACCTTGAAGAGAAAAACAAACCGGGAGTCAAGAACAAAAACTGGTTTGCAAAACCTTATTAAGCGATACAAGTTTTTGACAGAAAGGGAAGTCAGTCTGGAGGAGACTAATGATACCTTTATCGTTGAGGTTCCAATTTTGAAAAGTGATTTATCATGAGAATCTTAATTATTGAAGACGAAAATCGATCGGCAAATCGGTTAAATAAATTACTCTTGGAAATAGATTCGAGCGTTGAGATTGTACAAATTATAGAATCAGTAAAAGAGGCGGTTACTTTTTTTAAACAAGATCAAAGTGTAGATTTAGTTTTTGCTGACATTCAACTATCAGATGGATTGAGTTTCGAAATTTTCGAACAGATGAAAATTGATACGCCCATTGTTTTCACTACAGCTTATGATCAGTATGCCATTCGAGCTTTTAAAGTAAATGGCATTGACTATTTACTGAAACCCATAGATCCAAAAGAACTCAAAGAGTCTATTCGTAAGTTTAAATCTTTTACAATAAAAAGGCAGCCGTCAGATTTGTCAAAGCTGGTTGAGCTGCTTAAAGAAAAGGAGAGTGATTATAAAACCCGGTTTATGATTAAGATTGGTGACCGCTTTAAAAGTATTTCCGTAACTGACATTTCTGCCATAGTAAGTGAGGATAAAGGAACTTATCTTATTGATAAATTGGGGGCGAGACACCTCCTGGATGGTAGTTTGGAGAAGATCTATTTGCTGATAGATCCTAGTCAATTTTTTCGGATAAATCGTAAATATATTGTAAACATCAAAGGGATAGACCAAATTTATAGTTGGAGCAATTCTCGATTAAAGATTCGTATTAAAAACCACAATGATCAGATGATTATTGTAGCGCGTGAGAAGGTCGCTGAGTTTAAGCGTTGGTTGGATAAATGAAGTTATTGTCTCGAAACTTACGCCTTGGAGCCATGACGCCATGATGCCACGACGCCATGATTAACGGATTGCCGCACAGGCTGTGCCTGTTCGCAATGACCAAGTGTTTGAGACTCGATTGAAGCCATGAAGACATGACGCCACGATTAACCCGCTGTCCGCTAACCGCTGGCCGCATGCGGATCCTTAATTCCTCATAACTCAAACCTTAATGCCATGATGAACGGATTGCCGCACAGGCTACGCCTGTTGCCAATGACCAAGTGTTTTAGATCCAATTGAAGCCAAGATGCCTTGATGCCTCGACGACATAATTTACGGATTTCCACACCAGCTGCGACTGCCCGCAATGACGAGATTTTTGAGATTCCTAAACCTTATACCGGAGTCCGGTCAAGACGCCTTGCTGCCACGACACCAAGTTCGTATTGATAAATGTTAGGCCAACACGCTAACTTTCTAATTATCCAAAACGCTGATTCTAGCTTGGATCTATCTGATCTGTATAATAGTTGATGACTTCTATAAATTTTCTCTCGCCAAACAGACTTTTCAAATCCGGATCATTTTCAAAGTTGAATAAAGTAAACCAGCGATCTCCTTTCAATGAATTCTTTAAGTGATCTACAGCTTGATCAGTTTCACCAAGCAGTGCATAGATACGCCCTACCTCGTATGATTCACGACCTTTATCCCGTTTTGATTTCAACTGCTTAATGACATTTAGTGCATTGGATAGATTGCCGGATTGAGCATAGATGCCGCCAAGATAAGCGAGTGAAGCCGTGTGATCGTTTTGGCTATAGTAATCAATAAGGTCTGGGAATTCCTTTTTGAGATATTTACATCGAGCAATCATTCCTATATTCGGTTTTTCAGATGTACTGTATAAATTAATTGCAAGGTCCGCGTATTTTTCAACCAGGTCTTGTTTGTCTAATAAGTCGAACTCACGAGCGACACTATAATACAAGTAGCGATAGTCTTTATTCATTCTTCCAATATCCAGGTCCCTAAAAAACTGATCAATGGCCTTAACATCATTCATTTTGGCCAATGCTTTTAATCTTACTATGTGGATCGTGCGATCCGTGGTATCAACTTTTGAAATTTTGTCCAAGACCTTGATGGCTTTTTTATAGTCACCATTTTTGATATGCGCTCTGGCCAGCAAAGACAAGCGGGTTTGCTTGTAAAAAGGGTCTTCTATACTTATCGATTGATCGGAAATTTCATTAAGAATTTCTATACTCGCTTTGGCATCATTTAATCCTTCCAAAGCGAGCACTACAAGGGAT
>JAHEJC010000231.1 GCA_024639065.1 Lewinellaceae bacterium
GATTTGTTAGATATCCATCTTTCCGGATTTTTCCGCCACCGTATTTGACCTAAATCCAATATACTTGCATTGATGTTAAATTGATCACTGAGATTAAGTTTTAGGCCAATATCTGCTGCTAGCCCAAAATTTTTCCCGATAAATGAATTTAACAGGTTACGCCTATCTAATAAAAAATCCTGGTTGACATATTGGAGTAGATCACCAGATTTCAAGAAACTATATTCTCCTTCAAAGTCAATCTGATAAGTATCTTCTGCTGTCGTCAATGTAGCATTGCCTGTTTCCGTTTCAAAATTGAAGATTCCGGAATAATATTTTAAACGGCCGGCAATGGCAAAGTAGGGTAAATGATAGCCTACCGAAAATCCATATATGTGTTGAAATGAAGCGTTTGCCTTCACGTTTAAATTTATGGTCTCTCCTATATATTGCGCATTTCCCTCGATCAAAACTTCAGGAATGGTCTTGTCATAGACCATAAGAGCTTTACCAATAATTTGATAGGAAAATCCTAAAGACAATCGATCTTTTAACCAGGTAACTGTAAGTGGCTCAAATGCTCCCTGTACGTCTAAAAACTCTTGATCATCTAATTTATCTGTATCCAATAGACTCAACTTCAAAATTTGCTTACCTTCTATTTTTTCCAACAATCCAGAAACCGGTTGAGCTGAATGATAAAAATCTAAATATCCCCCGGGCAGTGCGATATTCAATCCTTCGGGCACCATTGAGGGATTATTATAACTGCTCTGCACTATGGATGATAGGAAATGGGTTGATAGGTCACTTTGAGCAAAAATGATATTTCTTCCAATCAAGTAGGTTAAAATGAAAAGTAAAAGAAAATTACGCCTCTTCATCAAAAAATAGAATTCACTTTTTAAATTTCAGTCCTATATAAATATCCAGATTCTGATCATCTGTAAATATTACACGTTTATTTCTCTCAAAAGTTGTAAATGATGCCAATACAACAATACTACTCGTCCTATTCAACTGCTCAAGGATTGTACCACTTAACGGTATTTTAGTCACTAATCGAGAGTTTTCGGTAACCAGGCCTTCATTATTCACAATTGCAGGTTTAATAACTTGTTGATTAGTTGGGAAAAAAGAACCCAGTGAGTTTTTGTCTTTGTCCAACAATTCAAGCTGAATCTCAATCCCCGCTGGCATCCCATTATTAGCAACCCATGAAAGCTCTCCTTCTCGAATATCCGGAATTTCACTTAACAAAACTGAGAACGTGTCGGTCACAGTAGCTTGATCTGCATAGCCGTCCAACGGTATAGTAACAGACGCTTTACCCGATAAACTACTTCCTTCACTGACCCAAAACTCATCATCTAGGTTATCAGGATTCACAAATCCTGAAAATGCATAAGTAACACGAATCGGTAAGGAACTAAATATCTCTTCAATATTTGAATTTGAATTATCCAAAGTAAATTCTGTTTTCTTTAGTGTCCCTTTATCGGTAATAGATGGATAGTTGAGATTAATGGTTTGATTAATTAAGTCAGAAGACAATCTGAATATTCGACCATCCTTTGAGGTTATATCCACTTGCTCCAAAACAATTCCAATCGGTAATCCAAATGAATTCTGAATTTCAACGTGGATGCTAGGTTTATTTATGGATATGGACCCTTCTTGCCAAGAATTAAAAAAATCAATATCCACAAATCCGGAAGGTAAGGGAATAGCCGTCCGACTCACATTGCCCTGGAATGATTTAAAAGAAATGGCACTGATCGTAAAAAAAGCAGATACCAATGGCATATACTCACCGGCCAAATTTTCTGCTCGGTATTTAAATTCAATTTTTTGCTCAGGACTATTTAATTCAAAATCATTCAATAGTATAGGGCTGGTCGTAAATATATTAGGTAAATTTTGTGAAAGGGGCATTAGAAAATCTTGCCTAAACATGGATCCATTCTTTGTAAAACTAGTACTACTCAATAAGATATTTAGTGTTTCCGGAACCAAGCTGGAAAAAGTAAACGTAATATCTTCTCCTGATAGGGTAGCTTTGGTTATGGTCAATCCATTGATCGCCGGAAGATCCACCTCAACAGCAGTGTCGGTAAGAGGAATAGGGATTCCAAAAGGAAATGCTGGAATAAGTGTGGATTGATTTACGCTGATATCATTGCTTATATAAACTATAGAAATTCGCCCTTCTTCATCGACTAAGAATTGGTCAATCCCGGATGCTTCATTAAAGAAAGATTCCACCTTAAAACTCCCATATCCAATTGGGATAGCGAACTCCCCTGTTCCGGTTGTATCCAACTCATCAACATCCCAATTCTCACAACTTGTAAGACAAAGAAAAAAGACCAATAGCATAAAGGATCTGCTCATTCAAATTTTTATTTGGATAAATCCAGGGTGTATCGTTGTCCTATGGATGGGATTTCAACAGACGAATAACCTTTCCTTAATAAATGTGATTTAAACGGTTTTTGTGCATCGGTATCACCATGCACTAGAAATATTTTTTGAGCTTGCTTTTTTAAAGGGCTGATAAATTCGGTCAACTCATCCCTATCAGCATGGGCTGAAAAAGAATCCATTATTTCAATATTGGCTCTTACAAATTTTACCTGACCAAACAATTTGATAGCCTCTGCCCCTTGTCTTAATTTTCCGCCTGGAGTCTCAGGTGAACAGTACCCTACGATTAAAATCGTGTTTCTTGGATTCTCAATATTATTATTTAAATGATGCTTAGAGCGTCCTGCATTCATCATCCCGGCAGCACTTATAATGATACAAGGTTCGGGTTGTGTATTCAATCGTTTGGAATCTCGTACATCCCGAATATATTTTAACTGATTGAAGCCAAAAGGGTCATCATCTATGAGCATGTATTCATTTAGCTCATTATCAAAACATTCGGGATGTGTTCCAAATACGGTCGTTGCGTTAACGGCTAGAGGACTATCTACATAAACTGGTAATCTAGGAAGCAAACCTTCATTTTCCATTTGATCCAGCATATACACGATCTCTTGGGTACGCCCTACGCTGAATGCAGGAATGATTAATTTCCCCTTGTTCTGGAGACAAGTCTCCTTAATAATCTTTAGAAATAATTTTGACTCTTTTGGAGCCATTTCATGAAGTTTATCTCCGTAAGTAGATTCACATATTAAATAGTCGATATCCTCAAGAGGTTGTGGGTCCCGAAGAATCGGGCGATTGGGTCTTCCTACATCGCCTGTAAAGGCTAATGTCTTCCAATGACCATTTTCTCGGATCCTTAAAGTAACACTAGCACTTCCAAGAATGTGCCCGGCATCCTTATAGATAATGTGTACATCATCATCTATCTTAAACCAAGTATCATATCCCATAGCTATATACCTGGTCATCGCCAGATGCACATCTTCCTCTTTATAAAGCGGTTCTTTATATTTTAATTTAAGCTTGTTATTCTTCTTTCTTTTTTTCTTCTTGGCAACGCGTTTATTGTGATACTCAGCATCTCGAACTTGGATCTTAGCAGAATCAAGTAACATGATAGCACAAAGACTGCGGGTGGCATGAGTAGAATAAATGGGGCCATTATAACCATCCTTGACTAGTTTTGGTATTCGACCACAATGGTCAATGTGCGCATGAGATAAAATCAAACAATCAATATCTTGCGGATTGAAAAACCATTTCTCATTCAAAGGTTCAACATTCCTTCCTTGAAAAAGGCCACAATCCAGTAAGATGTTTTTTCCATTTTCTAAGGTAATTAAATGACAACTACCCGTCACTTCTTGAGCTGCACCACAAAACTTTATATCCATAAAATATATTTTATTCTTCTTCTAAAGTTTGATCTTTAAGTTTTTTATCATTGACCGTTTTGTTCAAATATTTGTTAAGGTCATCAACCAGCATACTACTTGTAATCTCTCCAAATTCATTGATATTTATGTCCAGCGATTTAACTTTATCATTTAAGGGTTTTGGATTTTTCTTTTTTTCATCCATAATTTAAAACAATTTCTTATTGCTGATTTAATAATAAATGGTTTAGCCGGGCAGCTGATTCTTCATTCCCGATTAAGGATATCATTTCAAACAAGTCAGGACCTTGAAGGGTTCCTGCAATGGCAATACGCAATACAGGCAAGATTTCTCCAAATTTGAGTTCATTGTTCTGAATATAGCTTTTGATCGATTTGCTCAGTACTTCAGGATCCCTGTTACTCGCTCGGATTATTGCGCTTATTTTTTCCAAGTGTTTTTTATTATTTGCTCTATATTTTTTTTCAAGTGCTTGCTGATCCCATGAACCTGGCGCGGAGAATAAATACGCGCTTATTTCCCAAAATGAATTTAGACTCTCCAGTCGTGGCTTCATCAATTCAATGGCCCGGATAAGAAATCCTTCATCAACCTGGATTTGGTCCGGTTGAGAGCGTTTAATATGAGGCATCAAGTCGGAAGCAGCATGTTGAATGATGTGTTGGTGATTAAACCATTTTGCTTTATCAATATCAAATCGAGCACCGGATTTATGAACATGATCTAGGCCAAATGCATCGACTAATTCCTCTAAACTAAATAGCTCTTGTTCAACTCCAGGATTCCAGCCAAGAAAAGCCAGGAAATTGATTACGGCTTCTTTGAGAAATCCTTGTTCCCTAAATCCACTAAAATGTTCATCGCCATGGTGCCAATCAATAGGAAAAACCGGTATGCCCATTTTCTGGCCATCCCTTTTACTGAGTTTGCCTTTTCCGTTTGGCTTTAAGATTAAAGGCAGGTGCGCAAATGCAGGCATCTGATTTTCCCAACCCAACGCATGGTACAGTAACACATGATGGGCTGTACTGGATAGCCATTCTTCACCTCTGATCACATGGGTGATACCCATTAAATAATCATCGACTACATTAGCCATATGATACGTAGGAAGTCCATCAGCCTTAAGCAGTACCTTATCATCTAAAGTATCTGATTGAAATTCAACCATACCACGAACCGCATCATTAAAAGATATGGATTGTCCGGGTTGGACTAAAAGTCGGACCACATAAGGCGTATCAGAGGCAATTAATTCTTGCGTTTGATTATTGGTAAGGGATAAACTATTCTTCATATTCATCCTTACCGAATGATCATACTTAGGAGCCGCTACCCCAGCAGCATTTAATCGATCTCGCATGGTATCCAACTCTTCCGGAGTATCAAATGCTTGATATGCTTTACCGGTTGCCAATAGTTGTTTTACATAAGTAGTATAAATGGCTTTGCGCTCCGACTGTCTATATGGACCTTTATTACCTCCAGCTTCTGGTCCCTCATTGGGAACAATGCCCAACCAATTCAATGTCTCTATAATGTACGCTTCTGCCCCTTTAACATACCTTTTTTGATCTGTATCCTCAATTCTTAGAATGAATGACCCACCATGTTTTTTTGCCAGTAAATAATTAAAAAGAGCTGTTCTGACACCTCCAATATGCAACGGCCCGGTAGGGCTGGGAGCAAAACGAACCCTAATATTTTTCATTTATTTTTTATTAATTTTATTTTATTGAAAGATTTTTAACTTAAATATCACATTTTCAGGATAAAATGAATATATTTAATTAATAATATGTAAAATTCATTAAAGCAGCAGTCCTGGAACGAAAAACGTTTTAAAGACACAACTTTTTATAATCAAACTTTTTTTTAAAGGCCGAATTTAATCATTATTCCAAGAACATATTAATCGAACAGAAATGTACTTAGTCAAAACACCCAATTTTATTCAAAATCTATTCCCCAATTTTTACTGGAAAATAGACACAAAAGATCCAGTTATTTATTTAACGTTTGATGATGGCCCAATACCACATATCACTCCCTGGGTTTTGAAACAACTCAATGCATATAATGCGAAAGCTACATTTTTTTGTGTAGGTGATAATGTGCACAAATACCCGGACGTGTTTAGTCGAGTGCTTGAGGGTGGTCATGCTGTTGGAAATCATACCTACAATCACATGTCTGGTTGGTTAACTGAGAATATCCCTTATTATCACAATGTGCGAAAATGCGCGCAACAGGTAAAATCGGATCTATTCAGGCCTCCATATGGCAGGTTAAAACCTCATCAGGTTCAGTTCTTACAACGCCATTATAAAATAATCATGTGGGATGTGCTGAGTGCTGATTTTGATTCCAGCATAAGTCCCGAAAAGTGTTATTTCAATGTGATTAGAAATACAATCCCTGGATCAATTGTAGTCTTTCATGACAGTATAAAAGCAAAAAATAATCTGGAATACACCTTGCCTAAAGTGCTCGAGTATTTTTCAAAACGAGGTTTTCGATTTGATACTTTGCATCACTTATCGAATGAACACCAAAATATTTTGAGGAGAAAGATTGCCTAAGAATTAAAGACACCAAACCAAGAGACTAGAAGACGGAGGCAATAAGGTGAAGGAAGTCCAACCTGAGAGGTAAGCGCAGCAGTCAAATTAAATTCGATTAAATCTTTTCAACTTTTACTCTTTTAAACTCTTTAACTTCTTTACGACCGATATTCTTATTACTTGATCGAAATTTGGTAATTGATGAAACTTAATATACTTTTCAGATCGTTTTGAATTAAATTTTGGTATGAAACGTCAATTAAACAATTATATAGCCAAGTTTTCTGAAAGTAATTTTTGGAAAAAATCAAAAAGTTACTTAAAGCCGATAGGGTACAAATCCATGTACTCGGTTTTACTTTTATATTATACTTATAAGAGAACCGAAACGCCTTACTGGGCTAAACATATCGTATTAGGTGCCTTGGGTTACTTGATTACTCCCATAGATGCTATGCCTGATCTAACTCCAATATTAGGTTATACTGATGACATTGGGGTATTGAGTTTTGGACTCATAACCATAGCTTGTCACATCAATATGGATGTTAGAGTCCAAGCAAGGAAACAAATGAAGTCTTGGTTTGGAACCCTGGACCTACAAGCGATAAATGAGGTTGAGAAAAAATTATAATCTCAATAAAATCAGATTTGTGTTGCTACCTAAATCTAAATCCTGGTGCGGGTAGGAATAAAATCTACTCAACTTATTACGTTCATTTTCTCACCGAATCAAAATAACCTTTTTAACTAAATTTAATTTCTTTAAATTTTATCTTAGCATAAAATTTCTAAGATGCGATACGAGCCGATTGATAAAACGCTTTTTGAGATAAACCGGAAAAAATTTATTGCTGAATTAAAACCTAAGGCAATGGCGATCTTTCACAGCAATGATCAAATGCCAAGGAGTGGAGATCAATATTTTCCTTTTAGACAAAATTCGGATTTTTTCCGTCTCACCGGCATTGATCAAGAAGAGGCCATTCTGCTTTTATTTCCGGATGCTAGAAAAGAAGAGCATAGAGAAATCTTATTTATTCGACCGACCAACGACTATGTAGCTACCTGGGAAGGGGAGAAATTTTCCAAAGAAGAAGCAAGTCAGATATCAGGAATACAAAATGTGCAGTGGACCACTCAATTTGATTCTATTTTTCAACCGTTATTATACAAATCTAAATGGCTCTATCTAAATGTGGCTGAAAAAGATCGATTTTCGTCGCCCGTAAAAAGCAAAGACCATCGGTTTGTAGAGGCTATTAAGGAAAAGTACCCCTTACATAAATTAGAACGATCCCAACCAATTCTACGTAGTTTATCCATGATAAAAAGTACTTTTGAAGTGGAACTCATGCGTAAAGCTTGTGATATTACGCAGATGGCCTTTAGTCGTGTCCTAAAAATGGTTGAGCCTGATATTTATGAATACGAAATAGAGGCTGAGGTCATTCGTGAATTTATTCGTCTGGGAGCAGCTGGTCACGCGTATCAACCGATAATAGCAAGTGGAAAGTCAGCCTGTATTTTACACTATATCAAGAATGATAAAAAATGTAAGGCAGGTGATTTAATCCTTATGGATTTTGGAGCCGAATATGCCAACTATGCAGCCGATCTATCCAGAACTATACCGGTAGGTGGACGTTATAACGAACGCCAGAAAGCCGTTTATACAGCCACCCTCAATATCTTTAAAGCAGCCAAGGAGATGTATGTCCCCGGGAATACCATGGTCGAGATTCAAAATGAAGTCGAAGGAATGATGGGCTACGAACTTAAAAACTTGGGACTTATCCAGGATGCAGATGATAAGGCTGGTATTCAAAAATATTTCATGCATGGAATTGGGCATCACCTTGGCTGTGATGTTCATGATCCAGCAAATCGACAGGTACCACTCCAGGAAGGAATGGTGATTACCTGTGAGCCAGGTATCTACATTGCCGAAGAACACTTAGGTATTCGAATTGAAAATAATATATTAGTAACTAATAATGGACCTATTGATCTCATGAAAGAAATCCCCATTGAGATAGATGAAATTGAAGAAATCATGAACACAAAATTAATTGACATACCTAGTTAAAATGGGTGACTACTTCGTCTATCAATTAAAAGATTCGTGTGTAACTGAACCTGCTTTATAGATTTGGTATCAACCTAGTATTAGTTTTGGCGAATTAAATCCGATGACCATAAAAGATTTAAAATATTTGTTGGCCTACCTTATACCTATCTCTGCTGGAATAGGTTTATATCTGGGAGACTTTTGGTCCTTTGGTGCATTTTATATTGCCTTTTTAATTGTTCCAATCATCGAACTCTTTACTCCAAATAACGGTATTAATATTGATCCTGAAAAAGAAGCATCGAGATCGCTAAATAAATTCTTTGATTGGCTACTTTACCTTAATCTACCTATTGTATACGGCTTACTGATTTATTATTTTATCCGGCTGGGTTCAAATAATCTAACTACACTTGAGATTATTGGTATGACTTTAAATATGGGTTTTGTGTTAGGCTCAATGGGCATTAATGTAGCTCATGAGTTAGGTCACCGTCGAAGCAAAAAAGATCAGCTTTTTGCAAAAATTCTCTTGTTACCAAATCTCTATTTACATTTTTTTATCGAGCATAATCGCGGCCACCATAAAAATGTAGGTACTTTACAAGATCCGGCCACGGCTCGAAAAGGCGAGCACTTTTATTCATTTTGGTGGCGATCGGTAACTCAAGGTTATTTGCACGCATGGAACTTATCAAACCAGTCAGCCCTACGCAAAGTTAATTCATTAGTTAGTCTCAAAAATGAGATGGTTACCTACACTTTGATCCAGATATTCTATTTAATTATTATTGGATTGATGTTTGGTCCTTCCGTAATGATTGCTGCAATTGTGGTTGCTATAATAGGCTTTTCTTTCTTAGAGATGGTCAATTATATTGAACATTATGGCTTAACGCGTAAGCAATTGGAAAATGGTAAATTTGAAGCAGTGGATATTCAACATAGTTGGAATTCCAACCATTCATTAGGCAGAATTTTTTTATATGAACTCACTCGTCATGCGGATCACCATGCTAAAGCCACCAGAAAATATCAAATCTTAAAGCATATAGATAAAAGTCCACAATTGCCTACCGGATATCCAGGGAGTATCATCGTTTCGTTGATACCACCCCTGTGGTTTAAAATGATGAATTACCGATTACACCCGCCCCAATGAAATTGGCTCTAAATCACCGTGTGCCAGTTTCATTTTCGGTTGATAAATTAAGATGCTGTAAGTACCAAATATTTGTTGAAAGGTTTGAAACACTAAATTTGAATCGAATAAAAAAATGTACGCCCCCATTTTTTGGTCGGCAAAAATTATTTCAACAATTGATAAAATTATCAACTGAAAGGTTTCGAAATTGTTGCATTGAATTATTAGGTTTTGAATTTTGTTTATCTTAAGAATTTTAAAATCAGAAAGTCAAAATTTTATCATGGCATATAAAAGTCACCCCAATTATGACCAAGGTGGATATCCTCAAAGAAGAGGACCTATTACCCGGCGTAGAGGAATCAGTGGCACTTTGATTATAGGCCTGCTCATAGCTGGATTTTATGCTTTCAA
>JAHEJC010000232.1:0-1255 GCA_024639065.1 Lewinellaceae bacterium
GTCAGTTCCATTATCCAATTCAAGTCTTTTCACTACTTTTAGTTGACTGTAATAAATATAAAATGTCCAAAGATTCAGCGACACATGTAATCGATCCGTCAGATGAATTTCTGAACTCCAGATTTCAAATCAAGAATTCTATTCAGCGCTTCAATCCTAAATTTGACATCTTTAATCGATCTCTTTGGGATGACCAAATTAATCCAAGGAATTTTTTTGCAAGCTATGATATCGCCAATTATGCTCCAAAGAAATCTAAAGGCTTTGATCATTGGGATTACGCTTTGAGAAATGCCAGCTGGCACCTTACCGACCTGGTGGGAGAACAACATTTTGCAGAGTCGGGTGCAGTGGAAGGGTTTACCCATCCATTTACTACGCAAGTGCCTGGACCGGACGTTCCAATCGTTTTGAAATCTCCTCAAGAAACATCTAAAAGAATAAAAGCCGCAGCCAAATTATTTGGAGCGGGCATGACCGGCATCACCAAGGTAGATCAGCGCTGGGTATATTCACACTCCTTCAACCGCAAGACGCAGGACAATCTATCCTTCGATTTACCGGAAGGAATGGATACGGTGATTGTATTGATCCTACCTATGGACTATCGACTGGGCACTACATTCCCAAGTGCACTGAGCGGTTCGACAACAGGAGTGGGATATGCGGACAGCCTGCAATGCGCCACTATGATGGCTCAGTTCATTACTAATCTGGGTTTCGAAGCGATGGCCTCCCTCAATGATACTGCCTTGAATATTCCACTGGCCATCAAAGCAGGCCTGGGAGAATATGGTCGACATGGGTTATTAATCTCTCGCGACTATGGTCCAAATGTGCGCATCGCTAAAGTGTTTACCAACCTGCCCATGGCAATAGATCAACCACAAGAATTTGGGGTGCGGGCCTTTTGTGAACAATGCCGGAAATGTGCTGATGCATGCCCTCCTAGGGCGATCGCTCAAGATGATCCCCAAGAGAAACCACCCAATATTTCCAGCTTGCCTAATATCAAGAAATGGACGGTGAACGCAGAAAAATGTTTTAAGTTTTGGGTAGGCATGAATACCGACTGTGCCATTTGTATCCGGGTATGTCCATATAATAAAGACTATTCCAAGTGGTGGAGCCGGCTGGGTATCAAACTGGCAGGAGGCCCTTTACGCAGATTTATGTTATGGTTAGATAATATGTTGGGCTACGGTAAAAGAATGGCTCCAGAAGCATGGTGGAAACTTTAGAAATGTTGAATGGT
>JAHEJC010000232.1:1355-9966 GCA_024639065.1 Lewinellaceae bacterium
TCATCTCCTACACCTAAGAAACTAAACTTATTAATGAGTACTGCCTTGGTGGCGGGCACGATGATCGGATCGGGTATATTTCTATTACCCGCATCTTTAGCTGCGTTTGGTGGCATCAGTGTGATCGGCTGGTTGTTTACTACGGTGGGTGCGACGTTACTGGCATTGGCGCTCAGTAGACTGAGTAGGATGATACCTAAAGCAGGGGGACCCTACGCTTATACAAAATCGGCGTTTGGAGAATTTGCCGGGTTCCTGGTGGGCTGGGGTTATTGGTTGGCAATAGTAGTGGGTCTGGCCGCGGTAGCCGTTGCAGCGGTGGGATACCTGGGTGTTTTTGGTGAAGCATTGGCCAATACACCGATCATCAGTGCAGTGGCAGCTTGTGCATTTATTTGGATTTTAGTGATGGTCAATATTCGAGGGGTGCGTACCGCAGGACTGGTACAACTACTTACCACCATATTAAAAATATTACCTATTTTATTAGTCATTGGGCTGGGATTGTATCTCTGGGATTTCGAGAATTTTATGCCCTTCAACGCCAGTGAATCGAACAATCTGGGCGCGATCACCGCTACTTCTACCATGACGCTGTGGGCCTTCCTGGGTATTGAGTCAGCCACTGTGGCCGCCGAAAATGTAGAAAATCCGGCCGTGAATGTGGCTCGAGCGACCATCTTTGGATTGAGCATAGCTGCCGTTATTTATATATTTGGGAGTATGGCCGTAATGGCGATTGTGCCCCTGGATGAACTACGACAGTCAACAGCTCCTTTTGCAGATGCTGCAAAAATAATGTTGGGCTCAGGTGCAGAATACTTGGTTGCCATCGGAGCCATTATATCCTGCATAGGTGCCATGAATGGTATGCTGATGATGACAGGTCAAATGCCTTTTGCCATGTCCAGGGATAAATTGTTTCACCCAAAATTCGTTAAATTGTCCTCACGAGGAATCCCTTTAAGTGCCTTGATCCTTTCTGGTGTATTGGCGACCATCTTTATTTTTTTAAACTACTCCCGAGGATTAGTCGATTTATTTACCTTCATCATCTTGCTGTCCACGCTATCCATATTGTTGCCATTCGCATTTTCGACGATGGCGGAAATGATGATCCTGATCCGTAAAAAAGATGAATTACCGAATGACTATAAAATGCGATCAACTATTCTGGGTTTACTCGCATTTGCCTACGCCCTATGGGCGATCAATGGTGCTGGGCAAGAAGCCGTTTTCTGGGGATTTTTACTCTTTCTGTCGGGGATGCCTTTTTATGTATTGTTTAAGTGGATGAATAGGGAGTAGAAATGAGACCGTTTCACTGTGAGAAGTCAGATCGCTTCGCTCTGAGATGTGTGGTGTGAACGCACACAGGTCTCTCTTACAAGAGAGGGAGAACAGTGGTTAGAAAGTTGACGGACCAGCAAATTTATATATATAGTAGTTTTCCCCTTTTTAGGGGGACAAAGGGGGTTCTTTTAATCGCTTCCACTTTTTAAAGGTACTTGAATGCTGATTGAGGTGCCTTCACCCGGTTTAGAATCTATGTCCATCGTGCCCTTGAGATAACTTATTCTTGATTGTACGCTCTTTAATCCCAATCCACCGCTTTTTATGGCTGAATCAAAATCAAATCCAATTCCATCATCCTCCACAATTAGATTTAGTTCATGATCAAATCGATTAATTTGTACAAGGATATTTTGTGCCTGGGCATACTTAATCGCATTATTGAGTAACTCTTGAGCGATTCGGTAAAGCATTATTTCTTTGTCTTCAGCGAATCTTTCCTCTGATCCAGACCACTCGTAATGTACGTTGGTTTGGTCCGATTGGGCTGGTATGCAAAAGTCCTTTAGCGCATCATTTAAACCTAACATTTGTAAAGCATGAGGAACCATGTTGTGGGATATTCGGCGTACTTCGCTACTGGCGGTGTCGATCAGACTATTTACTTTTTGATAAACATTTACGGATTCGAGTTCTTCAATTTCACGTTGAATGGTATTAAAATGAGCCTTCAAAGAACTTAAAAGACCGCCTAACCCATCATGCAGATCCCGTGCGATCCTTATGCGTTCGGCCTCCTGTCCTTCAATCATGGATGACATAGCTAACAATTTTTTCTCATTTTCAAGTTGTTGTATCTTTTTTGATTGTAGTTTATGTTCTTGTGTTGTGATCAGTTTATTTTTTCGGATTCGCTGTCGTTGGAATAAGTAAACAAATAATATTAGAGAGCCTAAAAATCCGGCTATGAATAACAATCCATTGCGCTGCCGGGTTCGTTCATCAACTATTAATCTTTGCTCTAATAGCTCACGCTCCTTTTCCGCAATCTGGTATTTTCGTTCCAAGTCCAGCACTGCAATTTTGACTTCCTGGTTAAAGGAAGAGTCCATGCTGTTGAGCAATTCCCGGTATAAAACGGTTGCCTTGTTGTAACGGCCGGTTTGTTCATAAAATTTAATCAAGTCTTGAATGCAGGCATTTTTGAAGTGTACCTGCCCCACGCTATCAGTTAATCTTAAAAAATTATCAAAATAGAATTCCGCCGAGTCCTGCATATCCAATTGCACAAAAACTCGAGCAAGGTCACAAGAAGTACGAAAAATTTGTGTGTGTGTCTGGAAAGAATTCGAAACATTTTGAGATATTTTGAAATGATTCAATGCTTCCACCAATTGGTTTTGCTGTAAGGCGACGTGGCCGAGCCCCGAATGTATTTCCCACTCTATTGCAGGCATCCGTTGATTCTTAACTATTGAATCAGCTTGTAAGAAGTAATATTTTACACTATCTAGATTATCATTAAAATAGCTGTTCGCCAATATGGAGTAGGCATTGGCCAGTGCGTAATTATTATCAATTTTTGAACTGACATTCTTAGCCTTTATTGCATAACGCCGCCTTTCTTGATCAAGGCCAAGCTCATCAGAAAAGATCGACATATTAATATACAATTGGGCCAAGATGGACATTTCTCCTTCACGTTGCGCAATATCTGCAGCACGAATGCAATATTCCAGTGCCGCTTCATAGTTACCACGCGTATTTTCAATATTACCCAAATTCCAATTAGCAAACATTTCTGTTCTTGGATTTTCATCCTTTAGGGCTTCTTCTAAAACCTGTTGATAAATGGTTTCCGCTTCGTCGTATTTCCCTTTTTCAAAATGGAAAACTCCAATATTATTCAGTGCCCTAAGTGCTGCAGTCCGGTAATTGATCTGACTGGCTAAATCATGAGCCAATTGATTGTAGTAAGCTGCCGAATCCTTATTAATTGGATAGTAGCTAGCAGTTAAGGCCAGGTAGTTCTTTACTCTTAGGGTATCATGAGCAAAATTATTAGCAATCTGAACCTGCAGCAGACTGTCCAATAGTTGAGGATTTTGTCCCTGGCAAAAGTTTAAGAAAAACAATGTCAGGATATAAAAAATAACCTTCATAAGTTATACATTGAACTAATTTCAAAAGGAATATTCCGGTACAGCCATATCTTTAGTTTACTCAAGATAATACATCATTCTCAAACAGATCCAAGTGTTGAATTATCCTCTGATGCTATTGGCTGGATGTTAAAAGATGTACTGAGTCTTTCAATTATCCCTTTATAAAAAAGTAAGCAAGAGACATTATTTGTTTGATAACGGTATCTGAATACTATAAGATGTTCCTTCATTTGAAGAGGATATTACATCCATAACGCCGTTCAGGAAATTCACCCTGGACCGAACACTTTTTAGGCCCATTCCTCCTTTCTGAATAGCTTTGTCCACATCGAAGCCGATACCATCATCTTCAACGATCAAATTGAGTTCGTCCTCAAACCGATTGATCTGCACCAGGATATTGGCGGGGTGTGCATATTTGAGGGCATTATTGATCAATTCCTGAGTAATCCTGTACAGCATGATTTCTGTATTTTCAGCCAGGCGATCCTTGGATCCCGACCACTCATATTGAAGCTGTACCCGATCCGTTTGGACCTGAGCACAAAAATCCTGTAGCGCATCGTGCAATCCCAACATTTGTAAAGCATGTGGGACCATGTTGTGTGATATCCGTCGAACTTCTGTGCTCGCCGTATCAATCAGGTTATTGACTTTATCGTATACATTAATGGATTCGAGTTCCTGAATTTCCCTTTGTATGCTATTAAAGTGGGCTTTGAGCGTTCCTAAAAGACCTCCAAGTCCATCATGTAAGTCGCGTGCAATACGCATACGTTCGGCCTCCTGGCCTTCGATCATTGATGACATAGCTAATAGTTTCTTTTCATTTTCTAATTGCTGGATCTTTTGTGATTTAAGTGCATTTTCTTGTTCAGCAATTAATTGGTTATTACGGATACGTTGTCGCTGATATAGATACACAAATAGGATTAGCGAACCCAGCAACCCGGCTATGAGCAACAATCCATTTCGCTGTCTCGTACGTTGATCAACCACGAGCTGTTGTTCCAATAGCTCACGCTCTTTTTCAGCGGTCTGATATTGGATCTCCAATTCGTTAATAGATCGGTTGGTCTCTTCACCTTTTATAGAGTCCTGGATAATGCGATATTCATCCAACAGTTGATAAGCTTGCCCTCCCTGGCCGGAATGATATAACGCTTCAGCATAAGCCTGGCGAACAATCTGCGCCAATTGTTGATTCCCATCATTAATTACACCTTGGTAGGCTTCTTGGAGTATTGGTATAGATTGACCATATCTGCCCAAATCATTTAGTGCATTGCCCAAATTAGCCTGAGCTGTGAGTACACCCCGTCGATTTCCAGAACGCCTCATCCCGTCCAAGGCGCGTCCCAACAAGGGTATAGCTTGCTCGGACTCTCCCATTTGATTGTACAACCTTCCTTTACTTAAGATGACCGCATCTTTAAAAACAGGAATTTCCAGAATTTGAGCCATTGAATCGGCTTGATTGTAAAGACCTAGCGCCAGATCAAAACTATCCAAAGCCACAAATCGGTTAGCTAAATTATAGTGCGCAATAAATTTGCTGCGATTGCCACCATGCTCCAATGTAAATGCTAAATCCTCTTTAGCATATTCGAGTGCTTTTAGGGGTTGTCCCATCTCATCAAACACCCGTGAAATTTCAGCATAAGCCGCTGGAATATCATTCAGCAGATTGCCTTGTTGGGCATACCCCAACGATGCAAAATGATTTTTTAGGGCCTCTTCATAGTTACCCTCATAAAAGTCAACCAAGCCTAAGGTTTGATGATACCGGTACGAGCAATAGGGATCCTTGGCTGGGATGAATGATAACATCTGCTCACTAACCCCCCTAGCTTCTGCGAAGGATCCTTGTTGAATATAGCTATTGGCTACGCGCCGGTAGCTTTGGAAAAGTAAAGAATCATTTTGTAACAGCTTGGTTATCTCCACCGCTTTTTGAGCGTATATCAACGATGAGTCCACGTCACTGCGCACCAGCTGTTGCCATTTTTGTGTGCATAGACTGAGCATAGACTGCATTGTGCTATCCGGCAAATTTGAGATTTCAGTATCCCAAAAGTCAGTGGTTATATTTTGAGCTCCAACATTATAGGTGAGCAATACAAAGAGAGTAGTCCTCTTGAATGCACGGAACCATAAACTATAACTTGGCTTAAATAATAAATGCCTCATCCTTATTAAAGATAAGTTTTTGTATGAGTTCACGATCTAGTTTAATGTATTCACAACCAATTAATTGATTTCAGTCCATTTGGGTGTTCCCGATGCTGAGGTACAAAGACGCAATTTTTTGCTACTGTTATCGTAATAGATCGTTCCTTCTATCGAGGTAGAACATTTGGCTGGTTCGCTAGTGGGTTCTAATCTTAATGCGGTGCTTAGAGATGCGGCTTTGGCCCAAACCGTTTCCCATCTGTTAAAATCATCTCCAAGTTCTACGGTACCATTTGGTCCGGGTCGTAGATAACTTGGTGCTACGTCGATTAAGGTAGTTGGTGTATTGGTATCAATATGGGTATTATGATAGGCAAATTGCAGATTACCACTTGGGGTGTTTTTAATTCTCCAATCCCGGTCCAAGGCATCGTCATTATTCATCACTAGGTCTATGGATATATCTCTGGCAACGTCATTACTCAATTTTAATCGAGTAAATTTGTCTTCATGGATGTGCAATCTAGCTTCTGGAGAATTGATGCCTATGCCAACCTTAACAGCATCATCTCCTGTACCACCGATCACTGCACAGCTATTGCAATCGGCTTGCGCAAAATAACCGATGGCGATGGCCCTATCCAATGTATCTCCGTTGTTGAGCTGATTGGCATTCGCACCAATGTAAGTATTTTTAGTACCTACTCCGTTTTTATTACCAGTATTGGCTCCCACAAAAGTATTGTTGCCTCCATTATTATTTCCAGAACCTGCCTGGTATCCTAGAAATACATTTGAAGAACCGCTATCATTATTAAATCCAGATCGGTATCCCATGAATAGATTGGAACCACCCATCTGGTTATTAACACCGGCGGAGTAACCGAAAAAACTATTGCTGAACCCGCGATTCTGCTGACCGGCCATGACACCAAACATAGAGTTACTACTACCTCTATTGAATTTTCCTGCATCGTAGCCGAAAATAGCATTGAAGCTGCCGGCATTGTCATTAGTTTGTGGATTGACCAAGGAGTGTACGCCCACGATGGTATTTTTGCGTTCTGAATTGTTGAAATAGGTAAGGCGTGCGTTACGGCCCAAGAACATAGAAGAGGTATCCGTCATATGACTAATGTCAAGATTGCCACGTATCTTGGCATGGCCTTCCACGTCCAGGTGATTCTGTGCATGTGCATTTAGAAACAGGAAGCTAAGGATAACTAATAGAGAAAATCGTTTCATAATTAATCAGATCTAATTTTGTTTGTCTTAAAAAAGTGTCCATAAATCTTCACTACTGAGTATCAATTTTTAGCATAATCGCGGAAAGTTCAAGTTTCAATTGCTCCACTTCTTCACGCAGTTTTGCATTTGTCGCTACTTCTTCTTTCAATTTCGTGTTTTCTGCATGCAATTCCTGCACTGCATTGATCAGCACAGGTACCAGTTCTGCATAATTCATCCCTAAATGATCGGGATCGCTGTTGTGTACAACTTCCGGAACAATTTTCTGTACCTCTTGAGCGATGAGACCAACATGATTTCGGTCATCCGATCCATCTTTCCAGGCATAACGAACCGGACGCATACTTAAGACCTCCTTCAATCCATAGGAAAGGGGTTGAATTTGTTTTTTAAACCTAAGGTCCGAAGTCTGAATGATTCCATTTGCAGCGTAGATGAAACTCCATCGGAAATTGCTAGACCCACATTGATTGGCATTATCCGTTGAGGGTCTGAAAATGCTGGTACCAAAGCTATAGCGTTCAGTAACTCCACCATCGATGTTATTGCTGCTAAAAAGTTTCAGATTACCGCCATTTTCTATGCGCCAGTCCGTATTCCCAGTACTGCTTCTGACTAGGTCGATCCCTGCGGTAGTGTTGTCCGTGGAAGTCACCCTAATACGGGCGTTCCCAGCTTTGGATACTTCGAGTAATTCCATTGGATTCGTAGTTCCGATACCAACATTATTTTTTGTGCCTCCTGCATCCTCACCCAGGATGATGTGATCTCCTGCATGCCCTGTTCCTCCGACGTCAAGTTTTACATATCCAGCTGTGGCATTGGGTACGAGTGAAAATGCTTGGTTGCCATCTTTAACCTGAATAAAGCTTCCAGTCGAACGAATATTACCTGCTACATCTAAAAGCTCCCCTGGATCGGTGGTACCAATTCCCAACTTACCATTAGAATGTAAGGTCATCAGGGTATTCGCATCAAATCCATTAAAAAAGAGTTTATGTAAGACGTCTGGGCCGGTTCTTTCATACTCGATACTCATGCCCGTAGAGAGTGTCCCTCCAAATCCTCGACTGAAAAGTAGCGTAGGATTCCCGCTTCCTGCCTCCAGGACCTGCAATACCTGGGTACCGGTTGAAAAGGCTGTTTTCTTGACATGAAGAATGCCCTTTGGGTTTGTGGTCCCGATCCCTACTTTTCCCGTCGAACCCTGGAATCCGGATGATGGGCCAACAAATAAGGTAGGAATGTTGCTTTGGAATCCAACCATTAATGAATTTGCGATATTGTTGGTCATGAAAATTTGCTCATTGTCTAAATCATCGTAAAATCCTCCACCAATCACCATGCTGCCATCTGCTTGTGCGATTGCTCTAGAACCGAAAGTCGCAGCACCATTTGATCCATTGGTGGTCACCTTCAATCCAAGTGCAATGGATCCGTTATCACCTGCTGTTTCTGCAGTATGCCCGAGTGCAATGGATCCGTTATTTCCGCTTACTTTAGCACTCCTTCCCAATGCAACTGAACCGCCAGTTCCGTTCGCTTCGGATAAAAGTCCTCCCGCGATGGACCCATATCCAGAAGAAGTTGAAGAAGCACCGATAGCAATCGCTGCATCTCCGATAGCATCTGAAGAATTACCGAGCGCAATGGCGCCATCATTTCCGGTAGCTTCTGAAAATTTGCCCAGGGCAATGGAACCATTGTCACCAGTCGATTTGGTAAAATAGCCT
>JAHEJC010000017.1 GCA_024639065.1 Lewinellaceae bacterium
ACAAGGTACAGGATCGCATTTAAAATCTGATTTAATTACCATGTCAGCCAAGACAGGGACGGCTAAAGAAGACTATTTCAAAAAAGATACTAAAGCAAAATATTTATCATCAATAGCCGGTTATTTCCCGGCTGATAATCCTCGATATTCTTGTATAGTCTACATAGGTAAGCCTACTCAAAAAGGATACTATGGAGGTCAGGTTGCAGGACCTGTTTTTAAAGAGATCGCCGAGAAATGTTTTGTCTCAAAATTAGCTGTTGCCAATGCGATTAATAAAGGTCCAAGGCCGATGTTAGATGATAATCAACTGCCTGGATTGGATGCTGGATATAGAGTAGATTTTGAAGTACTTTTTGATGAGCTTAAGATAGAATATCAAGAAAAAGATGAGGAAGATTGGGTGATTTTAATGCCAAAAGAAAAAGAAGTCCATCTTGAAAAGAGAAAAATTGAGCCAAGGAAAGTGCCTAACGTAATGGGTATGGGTGCAAAAGATGCAGTCTATTTATTAGAAACATGTGGACTGGAAGTAGTTTTAAAAGGTCATGGAAAAGTAATCGAGCAATCGATAACTCCTGGAGCATCATTACAGCCGTACCGGAAAATATATATTCGACTAGGTTGAAAATACCGAATTGAAATACATCTTGAAATCTTTAAATGAAATATGGCCTGAAGGGAATGTTAGAGGAGATGTCAATGTGTCAATTAAAGGATTGGCATTTGATTCAAGAAAAGTGAATTCAGGCGATGCATATTTTGCGATTGTGGGTCTTACCACCGATGGTCACTTTTACATCGAGCAGTCGATAAAAAATGGGGCCACCGTGATCTTTTGTCAGCAATGGCCAGATCATATGCAGGCTCAGATTACCTATGTGAAAGTAGATGACTCTAGCAAGGTAATGGCTCAAATCGCGCATAAGTTCTTTGACAAACCCTCCACTCACCTTAAACTCGTAGGTGTGACGGGGACAAATGGGAAAACCACAACCGTGTCATTACTATTTCAGCTTTTTAACAAGTTGGGATATAAGGCCGGACTGATTTCAACCATTGAATGTAGAATCGGTAATGAAATATTACCTAGTGATTACACAACGCCTGATAGTATTGCCATCAATAGATTATTGGGGCAAATGTTGGAGGCTGGATGTGATTATGTTTTTATGGAAGTCAGTTCACATGCGGTCAAGCAAAACCGAATTGAAGCCTTAGATTTTGCAGGAGGCATATTCACGAATATGTCACATGACCATCTTGATTATCACAAAACATTTGATGATTATATTTTGCAAAAGAAGCGGTTTTTTGATGGATTGGCATCTTCCTCATTTGCCTTGATTAATGTCGACGATAAAAGAGGTGAAGTTATGGTTCAAAATACAAAAGCTAAAGTAAGCAGATATAGTTTACAACGAATGGCTGATTATCGCGGACGCATTCTTTCTAATAGTATATATGGATTGCAAGTCCAGTTCAATAATGATGAGTTCCACAGTCAGTTGATAGGAAGATTTAATGCTTATAATCTCTTGGCGGTTTATGGTGCAACTTTTTTATTAGGAGCAGGTCCTGATATAGCCATAGAGATGAGCTTGCTTATTCCTGCTGCGGGTAGGATGGAAAGAGTGAATATGCCCAGTAAAAATGCAATTGCTTTTATTGATTATGCACATACTCCGGATGCGTTGAAAAACATATTGTTAACAATTCAGGAAGTAAAGTCTTCTAAAGCGGAATTGATCTGTGTAGTAGGCTGTGGTGGTAATCGAGACAAGGCAAAGCGACCCAAAATGGCTAGCATAGCATCTCGCTTAAGCGACTGGGTCATATTTACTTCGGACAATCCGCGGGATGAAGATCCTGATACCATTATAAAGGATATGGAAAGAGGAATTCCTCAGGAGTTCATCAGTAAAACATTAAGTATTACGGATCGGAAGCAGGCGATTAAAGCAGCGTATAGAATGGCATCAAGAAATAGTGTGGTAGTAATTGCAGGAAAAGGCCATGAACCATATCAGGAAATTGCAGGGGTGAAACATCCTTTTGATGATAAAAAAATAATATTGGAGTTATCCAATGAAGATATATAAGATAGGTTCTATTATCATTCTCAGGTTGGTTTACAGTTGCAGTGGGTCGGCTAAAGAGCTGACCCCTGCTACTGATTTACAAAGTATTATTTGACATGTTGTACCATTTATTTGATTACTTGGAAGCACAGTACAATCTGCCAGGAGCAGGATTGTTCCAATATATTACGTTTCGTGCAGGAGCGGCCATCATATTGTCATTGATAATTTCGATGCTGTTCGGTAAGCGAATCATACGTTCTTTGAAAAATTTGCAAATAGGAGAGTCAGTAAGAAAGTTAGGACTTGAAGGCGAATCGTCAAAGCAGGGCACCCCTACAATGGGCGGGATTATAATCATCATAGCGATATTAATCCCTTGTCTTCTTTTAGCAAGATTAGATAACATTTATATCATCACATTGATTATTGCTACGATTTGGATGGCAGTTATTGGATTCATTGATGATTATATAAAAGTATTTAAGCAAGATAAAGGCGGACTAAGCGGAAAGTTTAAAATTCTTGGCCAAGTAGGACTCGGTCTGCTTATTGGGTTGATTATGCTTTTTCATAAAGATGTGGTCATCCGATTACCAATGAGTCAAGTGGTGGCTTCGCAGCATCAAATTGTTGAAGTAATTAAAAGCAGTGATAAAGAAGATTTAGCCCATGTGAAAACAACCCTTACCAATATTCCTTTCATGAAAAAGAATCGATTGGACTACCGGGTATTTACAGATTGGCTAGGTAGCGGAGATTGGGTTTTCTTAATATTTATTCCAATAATTATTACGATCGTTACTGCCGTATCAAATTCTTCTAACCTAACTGATGGGCTTGACGGTTTGGCTACAGGCGTTTCTGCGATCATTGGGGCTACCTTAGGGATTTTAGCCTATGTTTCTGGAAATGTTTTTACAGCCAATTACCTCAATATATTGTTTATCCCTTATTCAGGCGAGATCGTAATTTTTTCCGCTTGTTTTCTAGGAGCTTGTATCGGGTTTTTATGGTACAATGCTTATCCTGCTAAGGTTTTCATGGGAGATACAGGGAGTCTTACAATAGGAGGAATTATTGCCGCAATGGCTATTCTGCTGAGAAAAGAATTATTGATTCCAATATTATGTGGAGTATTTCTAGTCGAAAGCCTTTCGGTCATGATACAAGTATCCTATTTCAAATATACCAAGAATAAATATGGTGAGGGAAGAAGAGTTTTTAGGATGTCTCCGATCCATCATCATTATCAAAAATTAGGCATTCATGAGTCACAAATTGTAGTGAGGTTTTGGATAGTAGCACTCATATTAGCCGTAGTAACATTAATAACACTTAAAATTCAATAAAAGTCAAAATCTGCAATGAAAGCATCAATAGGCACAGCATTATACACTAGGCTCAGAGGGGATCGTTCCATCTGGTTGATTGTGGCTATGCTTACTGTCCTGTCTCTTTTGGCAGTTTATAGTGCTACTGGCAGTATGGCTTTTCAGGAGCGAGAGGGAAACACGGAGTTTTATCTAATTAAACAGTTTTTACTCGTAAGTTTTGGTTTATTTTCGATGTACATTTGTTATCTCATACACTATACCCGTTATTCCATTCTCGCTCCAGTGTTATTATTATTCGCGGTTATACTTTTAATCCTTACTTATTTGTTTGGACCAGAGATCAATAATGCAAGAAGATGGCTGATCATGCCAGTCCTGGGAATTTCCTTTCAAACTTCAGATCTGGCAAAAGTTGCATTGATTATTTATGTAGCTCGATCCATTGCCAAAAAACAAGATAATATAAAGGATTTTAATAGTGCATTCTTGCCCATAATCGCTCCAATTTTATTGGTTTGTGGCCTCATTGCTCCATCGGACTTGTCCACTTCAATTTTACTTTTTGTGACTTGTTTACTGATGATGTTTGTAGGGCGCATTCAATTAAAGTACATCGCCTTCTTGCTAATGATGGGGATGTTCGTATTTGCATTTTTAGTCGTATTAGGTACATGGGTTATGCCGGACTATGTGCGGGTAGACACCTGGATGAGCAGACTGACGGATTTTTATGGAGGAGCAGGGGATGGGTATCAGATTATGGCCTCAAAAATAGCCATTGCTAATGGAGAATGGTTAGGTGTAGGGCCTGGCTATTCTATCCAAAGAAATTTTTTACCCTATGCATATGCTGATTTTATTTATGCAATTATATGCGAAGAATATGGATTGATTGGTGGGTTAGCTATTATTGGACTTTACTTATGGTTATTGATTCGGTGTACCATTATTGTAACGAAAAGTCCAAAAACGTTTGGAGCGATGCTCGCAATGGGTTTGTGTCTTAGTCTGGTAATTCAAGCATTGGCGCATATAGCCATATCGGTAAACCTTTTACCCGAAACCGGTTTGAATTTGCCGATGATCTCATTCGGGGGGACTTCCTTGATTTTTACTTGTATGACTATCGGAATGATCTTGAGTGTAAGTAAATATATCGAACAGTACAATCTGAAATCAGCGAAATCGGCTAAGGTCAAATGAAAGCGATCATCAGTGGTGGAGGAACCGGCGGACATATATTTCCTGCTATAGCGATAGCAGATGAGTTGAAAAGAAGATTTGAAAATATTGACCTACTATTTGTAGGTGCTGAGGGAAGAATGGAAATGGAGCGGGTTCCGAAAGCTGGATACCCGATTGAAGGTCTCTGGATCAGTGGATTGCAGAGACGGTTGACATGGAAAAATTTTTTGTTTCCAATTAAATTGGTTCATAGCTTGATGAAAGCACGGAAAATATTGAAACGGTTCCGCCCGAATGTGGTGATCGGAGTTGGTGGATATGCATCCGGGCCTACCCTTTATCAAGCGTCAAAAATGGGGATACCATCATTGATACAAGAACAGAATTCATTTCCGGGTATTACCAATAAATGGTTGGCTAAAACAGTGGATCGAATCTGTACATCATACGATCATATGGATAAGTGGTTCCCTATAAGTAAAATCAAACTAACGGGAAATCCTATTCGCAAAGAATTATTGGAAAGCAGTAATGATCGATCTGAAGCTGTTCAATATTTTGGTTTAAATCCGGATCGAAAAACGATTCTAGTGGTTGGAGGAAGTCTTGGAGCCCGTACATTGAACGAGTCAGTGGAAATGCAAAGGGAGGCAATTATTGCCGAACCGAAAGTACAAGTATTATGGCAAGTGGGTAGGAGTTATTTCCAGGAATTTTCAAAGCTGCAAGCTCATACTTTAGATCAGGTAGCCATGGTGCCATTTATTGATCGGATGGATTTAGCTTATGTCGCGGCTGATTTAGTGATAGCCCGGGCTGGAGCTTTGACAGTGTCAGAGCTGTGTTGGATGGCTAAAGCTTCTGTATTGGTTCCTTCTCCGTACGTGGCTGAAGATCACCAAACCAAAAATGCACAATCGCTGGTTGATAATAATGCAGCAATACTGGTACCGGATGATCGTGCAAGATCTGAATTGATTGCCGTGGCATTGGAGTTGATCCATGATAATGAAAAATGTAAAAATTTGAGAAACAATATTTTCCAGTTAGCAAAACCAGACGCAACAGAAAGAATAGTGGATGAAATAATTAAGCTGGTAAAGCTTAACAATGAATAAATAAATATGCAGTTAGCAAATAAAATAAAGAACAGAATAGCCAACAAACCAGTGGGGAGAAACTTGAAGTGGTTAAGACCACTTAAATGGGTATTTGCTGCTTTTTTGATTTTTGCACTCTCTAAAATTGGAGTAGAATATAAGCATAAACAAACGATCCAAAACTTGATTATAAAAATTGATGGAGCGGACTCACAAAATGGTTTGCTAAAAGAAGATGTCCTGGCCCAGATAGAAGAAAGTTTCGGTTTTGATTTAACTGGATCTAAAATTCAACTTTTAGATTTGGAAAATATCGAGAAAGTGGTAGAACAGTATGACTATGTAAAAAGCACTGATGTCTACATTGATGCCGAAAATAATATTCACGTAGATATTTTGCAAAGAACACCTTTAGTAAGAGTTTTTGATAAATCAGGTGCTCATTATTACATGGATGATGCAGGGTTTAAGATTGAAGCAGATGGAGATATTCGGGCCCGAGTGTTAGTAGTAAATGGGATTATAGGGCCATATGAGCGGGATGCGGAAGGGTACTTATTAGGTGGATTACATGACGTCTTCTTATTGGCATCAAAAATTAATGCTGACCCATTTATGAAAAGTTTAATCGAACAGGTTTATGTTAAGAATAATTATGAGATGGTATTATTCCCAAAGATTGGAAAAGAGCATATACAATTTGGAAGAGCTGAAGATATTGAAGTAAAGTTTAAAAGACTCAAAAATTTTTACGAAGGAGGAATACGATATAAAGGATGGAATAAATATAAGGAAATAAATCTTAGATATAAAGATCAGGTGATCACTAAAGAAAGTGCTTAATTAAGTAAACTACAAAATTATGTTCTATGACCTTGATGAATAAGAAAAAAGCAGAACCAATAGTAGCCTTAGATATTGGTACGACCAAAGTATGTGTATTGGTCGGCAGGAAAAACGAGTATGGAAAACTCGAAATCCTTGGAATCGGCAAGGTGGAGTCTGAAGGTGTTTTAAGAGGTATTGTCTCCAATATCGATAAAACAGTAAAGGCTATTTCAGATGCCATTGATATTGCTGAAAGGACTTCAAAATTAGAAATAAAAGGAGTTCATGCAGGCATCGCGGGACAGCATATTAAAAGTCTTCAGCATCGGGGTATCCTGACCAGAGATAGCGCTCATAATGAAATCAGCGAGGAAGATGTGGATAAGTTGATCAAAGATATGAACAAACTGGTATTACCTCCTGGTGATAAGATTCTTCACATCATTCCACAAGAATTTACGGTGGATCATGAAGAGGGAATCACTGATCCCATTGGGATGTCCGGGGTACGATTAGAAGCAAATTTTCACATTATAACGGGTCAGATTTCAGCTTCCAATAATATACTTAGATGTATAGATAGAGTAGGGCTCGTAGCTTCTGATATGACGCTTGAACCGATCGCTTCCGCAGAAGCGGTGTTAAGTGATCAGGAAAAAGAAGCAGGAGTGGCCTTGGTAGATATTGGTGGAGGAACCACGGATGTAACCATTTTTCAGGAAGGGATTATTCGACACACAGCAGTTATACCTTTTGGAGGAAATGTAATTACCAAGGACATTAAGGAAGGATGTGTGGTTATGAATGATCAGGCTGAAAAGCTTAAGGTGAAATTTGGTTGTGCGCTTGCTGATGAGATCGTAGACAATCGCATCATTACTATCAGCGGATTAAAAGGTAGAGACCCAAAGGAAATTTCCGAAAAGAATTTGGCCAGAATCATCCAAGCTCGGTTAGAGGAAATCTTTGATTACGTTTTATGGGAAATTCGTAGATCGGGTTTTGAACGCAAATTGATAGCAGGCATTGTATTGACCGGTGGAGGAAGTCTATTAAAACATATTGACCTTTTGGTCGAATATCATACCGGATTGCCAGCTCGACTAGGATTGCCTGTTGAGCACTTGGCGCATGGATATGAAGAACAATTAAGCAGCCCCATTTTTGCAACTGCAATTGGACTGTTATTAAATGGTATCAATCTTCAAGAACAGCGAGCCAGCTTAACAAAGGAAGTAATGGATATTGATGATGATGAGGATCCTATGGATGGTCCTTATGATGAGCATAATACAGATTCATGGTATAATAAGCTTTTTATTAAGACCAAAGAGTTTTTTGAAGCCAGTCCGGATCCTGATTTAAGATAAAATGTAATAATTAAAAACCATAAAAAAAAGACCATTTACCTAATAACTAAAACGTACGATCATGAAGTTTGATTTACCAAAAGAAGAAAGATCCATCATCAAAGTAATTGGTGTTGGAGGTGGAGGTAGCAATGCTGTCACCCATATGTATAAGCAAGGAATTGTTGGCGTTGATTTTATTATCTGTAATACAGATAATCAAGCTATGGAAACAAGCCCAGTCCCTACTAAAATTCAATTAGGGCCATACCTTACTGATGGAAGGGGTGCAGGAAGTAAGCCCCAAGTAGGCAAGCAAGCTTGCGAAGAGTCCATCGAAGAGATTCGAAATATCTTGATGGAAAACACCAAAATGCTATTTGTCACTGCTGGAATGGGTGGTGGAACGGGGACAGGAGCCGCTCCGATAATTTCTGGTTTAGCCAAAGAAATGGGTGTTTTGACAGTAGCCATTGTCACTATTCCATTCACCTTTGAAGGAAAACGTAGACTTGAACAAGCTAATGCCGGATTGGATGAATTGAAAGATCATGTGGATTCGATCATAGTCATTTCAAATGATAAATTAAGGGATATTCATGGCAACTTATCATTGGCTCATGCTTTTGCACATGCAGATGACATTTTATCGATGGCTGCCAAAGGGATTGCTGAAATTATTACAGTGCCTGGATATGTCAATGTAGATTTTGAAGATGTGAATACCGTTATGAGAGATAGTGGCATATCGATCATGGGTACTGCAGTAACAGAAGGTGAAGACCGTGCTCGAAAAGCAGTGGACGAGGCATTAAATTCTCCATTACTTGAAGATAATGACATTCGGGGAGCAAAGCACATTCTTCTGAATATTACTTCTGGAAGTAATGAGGTCACTATGGATGAAGTGTTTGAAATAACCGAGTATGTTCAAGAAGAAGCTGGATTTGGTACTGACCTCATTTGGGGGCATTGTCAAGATGAAGCGCTAGGTGATAAATTAAGTGTCACGATCATTGCAACTGGATTTGAACACAAATCAAGAGAAATCCAAGAGAAGCAACCTCAGAAAGTAAAAGTTTCTTTGGAAGAAAAACCTAAAAATGTCGAAGGCCTATTTGAAGTTGGCACTTCCGAAGGAGACGAAGTGAAAACGATCGAATTCAATCGCTATGATGAAAAACCGGACCGGTATCAACATCAAAGACCTTACAACAATGAACCTTATATAGATCCGAAAACTCAAGTCCAGGAAACAAAAGAAAAAGAGCGTACCGTTGAAATAGAAAATCAGCGGAGGGAACGATTGACCCGGATGAATGTGAAGCTCAATAATCCAAAGAATGTAGTGGACCTGGAAACTAAGCCTGCTTATTTAAGAAGGAACGTAGAGCTAGATAATATTCCACACTCTTCCGAGAAGGATCGATCAAATTATGTGGTCGGGGATGAAGATGAACCGATAATTCGAGAAGAGAATTCCTTCTTACACGATAACGTTGATTAAACATACAATGAACATATCATTAATGATTGTACGATTTATAAAAGTCTTTCTTATTCGTCTTTTTCTGAGATTGGTTTATGGTTACCGGACGTGCTCAGCGTCCGGTATTTTTCCTTTCTTAAGTTTAGCAGGAATAGAATGCCCAAAGAAATTCAAGAATCTTTCTTATTCGTCTTTTTCTGAGATTGGTTTATGGTTACCGGGCGTGCTCAGCGCCCGGTATTTTTCCTTTCTCAGGTTTAGCAGGAATAGAATGCCCAAAGAAATTCAAGAATCTTTCTTATTCGTCTTTTTCTGAGATTGGTTTATGGTTACCGGGCGTGCTCAGCGCCCGGTATTTTTCCTTCCATGGGAATAGAAGAAATAGAAACCTAAAAGAAATTCAAGAATCTTTCTTATTCGTCTTTTTCTGAGATTGGTTTATGGTTACCGGACGTGCTCAGCGTCCGGTATTTTTTTAAAAGGCTATTTCAAAATAGGAACTTCAACTATGCACTCTGATAATAGTATATTTCAACGGTTTAAATAAAAGGAGCTTTTCCAGAGGGGTCATATATATTATCTTCTCTAAATAGGAAATGGACCATTCACTTAATTAAAGATAATGGAGTAGCTATTATATCGAACTGATAGAAACTGGATTGATCAATTCAGTTTTATTGAGATTGGGATAGATGCTAGCTGTAATAGAAATCTCAGCTTGTAAATATATCGGGACCCATTTGACTAATTTAATATTTTTAGATAATGTACATTTGGTACGAGAAAATAGAACGTTGAGGCAAAGTTAAGTAACCAAATAATAGTCTTTTTGACTAAGGACTAGCTTAGAAATGCTAAATATGGAAAAATTGAAATGGATTATTACATTTAGAAGATAATAAATTCAATTTGATACAAATTCATTAGAATATGCAGTGAATTAATCAAATTTTCTACATAATGATCTTTTCACCAGCCAGGAGCTATCAACAATCCTACTCCCTAAACGTTATGAAAATGTTAATAATAGCGTAACTTTGCCAACTACTACGAAACACAGCGCATTCTTATTTTTCTAAGACTTAACAAACTTAAATTCTCTCACATGAAAGGAATTCTATTTTTTGTAGTTATGCTACTGAGTATAATTGCATATACCCAGACGACAGTTACCGGAGTGGTGACTGATGAGTCGGGTCAATCACTAATTGGTGCGAATGTTTTGGTGAAGGGCACCTCGATAGGGGCCGTAACTGATTTTGATGGCAACTATTCAATAGACGTGCCGGATGGATCAGGAATACTAGTTTTTAGTTATACTGGATTTCAGGAACTTGAGATTACCATAGCCGGACAAAGCACGATCAATGTAGCCTTGGCTGAAGGTACAACCCTAGATGAAATTGTGGTGACTGCCTTGGGGATCGAAAAGCAATCAAGTACTTTGGGATATAGTATAGATGAAGTGAGCGGTTCAGATCTTACCCAAGCCAGAGAATCCAATATTTTGAACTCTTTACAAGGGAAGGTTACTGGAGTGAATATATCTAACACCAGTGGTAACTTAGGAGGATCTGCAAAGATTATCATTAGAGGAGTTACCTCGTTAAGTGGTCGGAATGATCCACTCTTTGTAGTTGATGGAATCCCCATCAGTAATAATCAAACTACCACGGGTTCGCGTATTACTGGTAACCGTGATTTTGGTAACGGTGCTTCTGTCATCAATCCGGATGATATTGCGACTATGAGCGTTTTGAAAGGGGCAGCCGCTACGGCACTTTATGGTTCCAGAGCTGCAGCCGGAGCTATTATCATTACGACTAAACGAGGTGAATCGAATGGAGGAAACGCGAAGGTATCTATAAATAGTTCCCTCAGGTTTGATGATCTTTTTATTACGCCCGGTTATCAACAAGATTATGCCATGGGTGCCTTGAATAAATATGACTCTTCTTCAGTCGGCTTTGATTGGGGACCTAGAATCGTCGGCCAGACCGTAGATAATCTTCCGGCGAAAGGAGGACCTGGTCAGCTGCAGGCGGTTGAAGATAATGGAGTAAAAAAGTTTTTTGAAACTGGAAAAAGTTATATAAATAATCTAGCCATTTCTGATGCCAGTGATCGGATGGATTATCGATTATCGTTTGGTGCTTTGAATCAGACCGGAATTGTGCCAGGCTCTAGTCTAGACCGCTATAATATTAGTTTAAATGCTGGAGTTAATCATAATGCCAACTTTAGCTCTAGGTTTGGAGTCCAATTCATAAATACGAATTCTGAAGGGACTGCTGCTGCTGGAGCTAATGATCCAAATATTATTGGCTTGTCTTCATTTAGCAGTAACCTCGACCCGGACTGGTATACACCCTGGATCGATGATGCAGGTAACCAAATCAACAACGTTACACCTACTTCAAATAATCCATATTGGCTTAGGTTTGAAAATAAGAACGAACGAGAAGACAATAGGGTCTTAGCTAATTTTTCCATGACGTATAATCCTTTTGATAATCTGTCAATTTCCGGAAAGGTTGGTTATGATTATGACCAAGATAATCGCTTGTTAACCAATCGAAAAGGAACTGCTCAGCGGATTGACGGGAACTTTATTGTAGATAAACTTAATAGAACCCAACTAAATACCGATATTATTGCGAATTACAATACAGATTTAGGAGAAAGCTTAACCCTGAGCGTTTTGGGTGGATTTAATTATAACAATCGAACTTTTTCCAGGGAAACGTTAACTTCTACATCCTTGCTGGTTCCGGAATTATTTGATCCAGGAAATACGGCTCAAAATGTACCGACCAGGGCATTTTCGGAACAAGTGTTATTTGGTTTGTATGGTCAAGCAGAATTGGGTTACAAAGATTTTTTAACCCTCTCATTAACCGGAAGGAATGACTGGTCTTCCACATTACCAACTAATAATAATTCCTATTTCTATCCATCGGCAAGTGCGGCATTTTTATTTTCTAATGCCTTTAATATTTCCGATAAAGTATTGTCCTATGGTAAATTGAGAGCCAGTTATGCCCAGGTTGGTAATGATACTGGCCCGTACCAATTGGATTTTAACTTTTTCCCAATTACAACTGCAACCGGACAATATTCTTTGAATATTAACTTTCCATTTAATAGCCGGTTGGCATTTGCAAAAAGTAACACCATTCCTCCTGAAAATTTGAAGCCTGAGTCACAAGTCAGTTACGAGCTTGGCGCTGAGCTGAAATTTTTTGACTATCGATTGGGATTAGATGTTACTTATTTCAAATCCGAAAATACCGATCAAATATTGGCATTACCGATTCCTGAAACTACAGGATTTGGTTTTTTAAGAACCAATGTAGGTCAGGTAAATACTTCCGGATGGGAGATTACCTTGGACGCGACACCCATAAGCACCAAGAACTTTAGGTGGGAAACCATGGTGAACTTTTCTAATCCTAAGACCGAAGTTGTAAAGCTAGCTGAGGGCGTCGATCGAGTATTAATAGCGAGTGGATTTAGCAGTGTACAAGTAGTGGCAGAAGAAGGCAAGGGTTTTGAATTGTTTGCGATTCCATTCTTGATAGATTCTGCTAGTGGAAGACCGCTGATCAATCCTGTTGATGGAACACGACAGGCAGGAATTGCTAAAACCATGGGATCTGTATTACCGGATTTCTCAATGGGATTTGTAAACACTTTTAGACTTGGAAATTTCTCAGTCACCGGTACTGTTGATTGGAGATCAGGGGGCGTAATGAAATCATCCACCGTTGAAAATCTACAAACTGGCGGATTGGTGATAGAAACAGCTGGAAATAGGCAAGGAACATTCATTGACCGGTCAGGCGTATTAGACAACGGTGATGGCACCGTAAGGGAAAACGACATTCCATTGTCCAGTACGACGGCATTTTGGCAAAGTATAGATGATAATAGTATTGCGGAGCCGTTTATTTTTGATGCATCCTATGTTAAGTTGAGGGAATTGGCGATTACCTATTCTTTGCCTGAGTCTGTTTTAGGAAGCACTTTTATACGTGGAGCTAGCATTGGGGTCGAAGGACGAAATGTGGCGCTGCTTTATTCAAAAGTTCCACATGTAGATCCGGAAAATACCTTGTTTGGTTCGGGCGCTGATGGCTTTGGAATTGAAAGAGCTTCTACGCCTTCCACCCGGAGCCTTGGATTTAATCTGAGATTAACTTTCTAAAATAAATAAAATCATATCATGAGATATATAAAAATATTTTCATTCATATTGGCCAGCTTGCTGTTTTCTACAAGCTGCCAAGATGCGTTGGATATTAATACGAATCCATTGGTAGCGAGTTCTGCAGATCCAAATGTGCTTTTACCATTCGTGATCATTCAATATTCCAATAGACATACTACTGAATTGGGTACTCGAATTATGGATGTACCACAGCACTTCTCAGCCTGTTTTAATTCTCCTCGTAATGGAAATACCTCCATTTTCTTAACTGGAAATACTTGGGGTATGTATTACACGCAGGTACTCGGAAATTTACAATTAGTCGAGCAAGATGCAAGAGACGCTGGTCCTTCATCAAATAATGTAGCAGCCATTGCAATCATATTGAAAGCTCAATCTTTTTTTGAGTTATCTTCTATCTGGGAAAATGTTCCATTTTCTGAGGCGCTCGATGGAGCCAGTTTTCCGTCGCCAAATTTTGATTCTCAAGAATCCATTTTCAGAGGAGTTGTTTCTTTTCTTGATGAAGCTATCGGTCTGATAGATGGTATGCCAGCTGAGGGTGTATTTGATGTTTCCACTGGAGATCTTATTTATGAAGGTGATATGGATAAGTGGAGGAAATTAGCTAATTCAATGAAGTTGCGGACACTCATGATGTTACGCAACGTGGATGCATCGGTTGATGGTGCCATCAATGCGGCATTGGGTCAACCGTTAATAGAGAATAATGCAGACGCGGCTATGCTTCGTTATTACAATACACCTGCAGAATCCAATGGCTATAACCGATTAGTAGAAGCATTCTTTGGAATAGGAAATGAAGCGCAAGGTGTCTACGCACCTGGTGATCCTCTATACGAATTATTATGGGGTAGTGGTGATCCTCGGACCGAGCTGATAATCAGTGATCCAGATAGTGCTGGAGCTCCTGGTAATGGTCAGTTTGCTTTTGGAGTAGGCGGTGCAACAATTACTAACAATGTGATTAGGAATGATATCCCGCATATGATCTTTTTACCGGCAGAAGTTAACTTCTACCGTGCTGAATTAGCACTCAAAGGGGTGACTGGCGATAATGCTCAGGAACAGTTCAACCTTGGACTTACTAATATCATCAAGTGGTGGGGACAAGATATTCCTGGTGCTGAGCTTACCGCGAGCTCAGATGCCATTGCAGCATATGTAGATGGGCTTCCAGCTTTGACGAATGATGAAGATGGCCTTAGAAGAGTGCATGAGCAACAATATTTAGAAACTTTTTTGCGACCGGTAGTGGCTTGGAATACGGTTCGAAGAACAGGATTTCCTGAACTCAAACCACCTCCAGGTACTAATATCACCACTTATTTGAAAAGGTTTAATTATCCACCGGATGAAGTTTCATCTAATCCAAATACACCAGCAAATCCAAATACGGATGTGCCAATGTGGTTTGAAAACTAAACAAAAGATATCATGAAAAATATATATAGAATATTCATTGCCTTGTTTTGCATCGGAGTGCTTGCTTCTTGCGAAACAGAATATGATGCGCTAGATCAAGGTTTTGATCTTGCTGAATTACCAGCCTATGTAGCATTTAATGCACCTGGAAATACGATCAATCTAGATGCTGAAGCAGCTACTGAAGGCGATCAGGTAACACTTAATATTGAAAATCCAACGGGAACTTTAACAGATATCACGGTAAATTATGAGTTTGGTGGAAGCGCTGAATTTGGAGTAGATTTTATGGTAGCAGGTGCATCGGCTAGCGGTGGTTCTGTGGTGCTCGATCATGATCCTAGAGATTTTCAGTTTTTGGACAATGTGGACTTAGTGGTAGATTTACTCACTGATGGCGTGACGGATGGTGATAAATCTTTAACCATTACTTTGGTAAATGCAGTGAATGCTGAAGGAACTACGCTGGCCGTAGGAAGAGGTGGTACTGATTTGCTAAAAACGGCTACCATTAACATTAGCGATGCGGATTGCGAATCCGACTTAGCGGGTAATTATTTGTACGACATTACTGGGGACTTAGGTGAAGCAACTGGTTTGCAAGCGGTTATTACTGAAGCAGAAGGTAATGGTAACTATGTAATAGATGACTTTGCCGCGGGTGCTTTCGGGGAACCTGTTCCATATGAATTTAGTGTCGCCTGTGGTGTGGTGTCCGGCCCTGAGATGTCTACAATTTCAGAAGGAGTGTCGGCAACTATTACGGGAACTGCTGATGAAGAAGCGAAGACTATTGTGATGAATGTAGTACTGAATTGTTGTGGAGGAGAAGGATCCGCATATACCTTGAGTTTAACCCGACAATAAGGGGGAAAGAAGGCTTCATAAATAATAAAACAGGGCTATTAGAGCGAATGAATGGCCCTGTTTTTTATTCACTTAAATCAACTGATCCATTAAAGGTAGTTGTATTCTACGATTCGTATTTAATACTGAAGAAATAAACAAAAAAGAGGTAATAGATTTCTACTACTACCTCTTTCAAAGGATAAATTTTATTTTTAAATTAATTATCTACTAATTCCATAATTGGATTCCTAAAAGCAATGGAATCTCCAAACGCATCTAATAAGATGGCTGATTGGGCTGAAATCTTTCCTTCTAAAATTTGATCGCTCAATCCATTGAGAACTTCTTTTTGAATCACCCTTTTCAGTGGCCTCGCACCAAAATCGGGAGAATAGCCCTTGTCAGCTAAAAAATCTATCGCTTGAGGAGTCCAGTCTAAATCAATGTCTTGTTTTGCCAGTTTTTCCTGCAGCATCTTCATTTGTATTTCGACGATTTTACTCAAGTCTGTTCGGGTAAGTGGCTTAAACATAGTCACTTCATCAATTCGGTTTAAAAATTCCGGTCGCATGGACTTTTTGAGCAATTCAAAAACTAATGTTTTAGTGGATTCCACGATTTCACTTTCTCGAGATTCGTCATCGCTAATCTTTTCAAATTGTTCCTGAATGATATTCGATCCCATATTGGAGGTCATGATAATAATGGTATTTTTAAAATTAGCAATGCGTCCTTTATTATCCGTCAAGCGACCATCTTCCAGTACTTGCAAAAGAATATTGAAAACATCCGGATGTGCTTTTTCAATTTCATCCAAAAGGACTACGCTATAAGGTTTTCTTCTGACCGCCTCAGTGAGTTGGCCTCCTTCTTCATAACCTATATATCCAGGAGGAGCACCAACTAATCTGCTCACTGCGTGGCGTTCTTGATATTCACTCATATCGATACGGGTCATCAGATTTTCATCATTGAAGAGGTAGGACGCTAGGGCTTTGGCCAGCTCTGTCTTTCCAACACCGGTTGTACCAAGGAATAAAAATGATCCAATGGGCCTTTTCTCATCCGAAAGACCGGTGCGGCTTCTTCTAATAGCATAGGCCACGGCTTTTACGGCCTCATCCTGTCCAACTACTCGTTTGTGCAATTCATCCTCTAAGTGAATTAATTTCTCTTTTTCACTTTGCAACATGCTGGTTACGGGAATACCGGTCCACTTACTTACTATTTGCGCAATATCTTCTGCATCCACTTCTTCTTTGACCAGCATATTTCCTGCCTGTTGCATGGTTTTCAATTGTTCCTGATTTTTCTCTAGCTCTTTCTGTAGTTCTGGTATTTTACCATATTGTATTTCGGCAACATGCGACAGGTTGCCTTCCCGCTCCGATCGCTGCGCTTCATACCTCAATTGTTCAATTTGTTCCTTCAACTTTTGGACACTTTGAACCACACTTTTTTCTCCTTCCCATTTAGCTTTCAGCTCCATTCTTTCATCTTCCAGGTTGGCCAATTCTTCATTAATTTTCGAGACTTTAGACTTTTCTTTTTCCCGTTTCATGGCTTCCTTTTCGATTTCCAGCTGACGGATCTTCCTTTCTATTTCATCTAAAGCTTCCGGCATAGAATTCATTTCTAACCTCAATCGAGCAGCAGCTTCGTCTATCAAATCGATTGCTTTGTCCGGTAGAAATCGATCTGTGATGTATCTTGTAGATAGTTGAACAGCTGATACGATGGCAGCATCGGTAATATTTATCTTATGGTGTGACTCATATCGCTCTTTCAAACCTCTTAATATGGAAACCGAATCTTCTTCACTAGGTTCATCTACCATGACCATTTGAAATCTTCTTTCCAGGGCCTTATCTTTTTCAAAATATTTTTGATATTCATCCAATGTGGTAGCACCGATGGCTCTTAAATCTCCACGGGCTAATGCTGGTTTGAGGATATTGGCGGCATCCATTGCACCAGACGTCTTTCCGGCGCCTACTAAGGTATGAATCTCATCAATGAATAAAAAGATGCTTCCTTCGGCCTGGACCACTTCATTGACAACCGCTTTAAGCCGTTCTTCAAATTCTCCTTGATATTTTGCACCGGCAATTAAAGAGCCCATATCCAATGCGAATACTTCTTTATCTTTCAAATCTTCAGGAACATCACCATCGATAATTCGATGTGCCAGCCCTTCAATGATTGCTGTTTTTCCTACGCCAGGCTGGCCTACTAAGATTGGATTGTTTTTTGATCTTCGCGCCAGGATATGCAGTACTCTTCGAATTTCTTCATCTCTTCCAATTACTGGATCTAATTTCCCAAGTCGGGCTCGCTCATTTAAATTAGTTGCGTATTTACCTAACGCGTTGTATTTGTTTTCTGCACTGGTCGTATTTACCGTAGTACCTTTTCGCAATTCTTGGATGGCAAGTCGTGATGCTTTTGCACTCACTCCCTGATCTTTTAAAAACCTGGAGACCTCATTGTTACTTTCTATGATCGCCAAGAGCATATGTTCAATGGCAACGTAATCATCGCCAAAATCCTTTAAATAACTATTCGATTTTTGAAGGATTTGGTTGGTGTCTCTTGATAAATATTGTTCCCCGTCTTTTACGTTTGGAAACTTGCTAATTATTTCATTAAGTGTTTGGTGGATGGCCGTCATATTTACGCCTTGTTTTTTCAAAACAAAAGGCGTCACGCTATCATCAATCTCTAGAATAGCTAGCATCAGGTGAGCCACTTCGATCGCCTGATGTTGGGATTCCATTGCGAGGGATTGAGCTCTCTGAATGGCTTCCTGAGATTTTATGGTGAATTTATTCATCGTCATTTTTCAAGATTTTATGGTGACTACTATTTATACAATCCTATAGCATCAATTCAAGTGCCACAAGGAAAATGCCGTCTTTAGTGGCACATTTTGTAGTTGACATATGACAATAGGGCAGTATATGTATTAGTAAAATGACATTACGTCACCTTTGAAACAGTTTAGCAGTTGCTGGGTTTAGAGGTTTAGGTGCGATAAAGTCTTCTTAATTTTAAATCAAAAAAAATAATAAAATTTCAAAACACAAAAGGAGCTTTTCTCTAACTTAAAAGATAGGGATAATCAATCCTTCAAAATCAATACCTTGCCTTTCCCCATCTTTTTAAGCGTGACAATAAATATTTTATCATATTCGCTTTCATCCAATTGTTGGAGACTAGTAGATGCTAATTGATTCACATAGCCAGGGATGGTATTGGAGTGACCGGCAATCAGAATCGATCTTCCTTTATGTGCCTTATATGTACGCTTGATCAAATTTTTATCAGCCGGATCATACTCAATAATTTGGAGATTTTTTTGTTTGGCGACTGGATCTAAGGTTTGCCGGTTTCTCTTGAATGGAGTAGATAGGGCCACATCGATATGAGCATAAGCTAGTTTTTCCGCAAATCCTTGTGCTCTCAGCAGACCAGCATTATTGAGATCAGGGTCTTGAGGATGGTTGTTAGATTTTTCTGCATGACGAACCAGAATGAAAGTAGTCAGATCATGTTTCTGCCCATAAATATGCTGCCCAGTAAAAAAAACTAAGCTTATAAAAATCACTAAGAATTTTGTCATTTTCATTTTTAATGTATCCATTGCAGCTTTTTAATGTTTTTCTTTGAGGTTAAGCTGGCTAACCCTGGTTGGTTAATTTACAGCAGCTTCATATTTTTGAAGAAATCCAATCGGCTACTTTTGCATAAACTTCTTCTCGGTTATACTCGTTATGGATTTCATGGTATCGGCCCGGCCATTTTATGTACTGTATATCCCCTTCAAAGTTACGCACAAATTCTTCGCTGCCTTTAGGCAAGCACACTTGATCATCTGCTCCATGCATAACCAATAGGGGTATTTTAGAATGATGTGGTTGTTTCAAGAAGTCAGAAGCTTTAAGCATCTCCAAACCTGTTTTTAAAGTTATGGTGGTGAATACTTTTGGATCTTCCATATATTTTTTGACTTCCGCTGGATCCTTGCTGATTAATTTTGGATCTAACTTTGTAGGAATAGAAAGAGCTGGAATTATAGCAGCTAGTACTTTTATAACACCTCTTAAAAAATTTGAAGGCGGATCTCCTAAATAGATCCAGCTCCCGGTAACAATAGCACCCTCGATTTTGGGCGAATTCCTAAGCAAAAAATTTAAGGTAATATTACCACCCATGCTGTGACCATATAAAAAGGTGGGTAACCCGGGCATTTCTTGATGAGCCAAGTCTAATAATAAATCTACTTCTTCCATAAAACGGTCATAAGAAGTCACATGACCTCGCTTGCCACCGGATTGGCCATGTCCAACGCGATCGTAAGCAAATACATTCCAACCTTTACTGGTGAAGAATTTTGCTAGCTCTTGGTAACGATTACTGTGCTCGGCGTATCCATGAATAATACAAATATTGGCGCTTTGTGCTCCATTTGCTTGCCAGGATTGGTAAAATAGATTTTGGTTTTCGGACGATTTTTTCGTGTATGATTTATTAGTCATTGTTTGACATATTGTGATTTGAACCAGGTCTTTGGATTTTTTCTAGGATTTTCTTCTCCATAATATCCGTACCCAATAATATCATAAGTATTGCTGCGTACGGTTTCTTTAAAGTATTCAATCTTCAACGGTGCCTTTTCTTTTCGTTGCCAAATAATGGTATTCGGAGAGGGTAAAGTGCCCTGATGAATTACGGTTTCATCCGGTTTATTTACAATGCAGAGCAAAGATTTTCCTTTAACTTTATTGACACCCTTACTTTGAATAATTTTTTCATTGCCTGCTTCATCATAGTAGCTGTCTTCTATGACGACTGTTTGATAATAGGGAGATGATGAAGCATATTTTTGAGTCACTGTAACGGAGTCAACTACTTGAAGTGGTAATGAATAAAAATACTCCAAGGTCAATTTTTTTGGAATCGATCGTTTTTGATCTTGGGCTTCTGGTAGCTCATATATGTAAAACTTTCCTTTCCAGGTTCCATCCAGTGGTTTATACACATCGGCTAAATTGGGATCAGGGTGATCATCCTGGGCGTCAATTCCCTGGCAACTGAAAGAGATTATCAATATAGATAGATAAAATAGGAGTTTAGATTCAACCATATATAAAAATAATGGATTCAAATTGATATTTGGTAATTGGTCCATTTTTATAAATCAATTCCTGGAGAAAATAGATTCTGGTGAAGTAGGTTTCACAAATGGATAAGTTACTTCGGTGAGATGCAAACCCTGTGGGTAAGCTTTCCATATGTGGGGAAATGTGCCCTTCTCTCGAAGAATTTCTTGATACCTTTCGATAGGCAATCTTCCCGAAGCTACTTCAATAACCCGGCCTATCAATAATCGCATCATACCCTGTAGAAAACGATTAGCTGTAATTTGAATTGTTAGTTTCTTTTCAGATTGGTAAGAAATGCTAGCTTGGGTTATTTTGCAATTAGTTGTTTTGTACTGATTGGGTTTAAGGCATACTGAACGAAAATCTTGAATTACGGGAATATAGTTTATGGCTGCATTTAATAACTTTTTATCAAAATTTGTAACGTTGTAATAGGCACTTAAATCGGAAATAAATGGGTCTTCATAGCTATGTATGTAATAGGTATAAGTTCTTGAAGTAGCATCATACTGGGCATTTGCTTTGAAAGGCACTTCAAAAAATGTAAAGACTCGAATATCTGGTGGTAGCATTTTATTTAGTCGAAATACTAAGTTAAACTCAATCGGTAGATCGTAATTAAAATGAGCAAAAAATTGTTGGGCATGAACCCCTTTATCGGTGCGGCCGCAGCCGTGTATTATTATAGCTTTTCCTAAAACATGGGAGATGGCAGATTCAATCAATTCCTGCACCGAACGGACTTGAGGCTGCTTCTGCCAACCGTGGTAACGCGTTCCTTTATAAGCCAATTGTAAAAAATATCGTGCGCGTTTAATATTGGTAAGGATTCAAAAATAAGTAGTTAAATTATAGTTGTAAATCGTTTAGTTAGTTTTTCCAACTTCAAGGGGTGAGGATCTTCTTCTGCAACAATGGTTGCTACCAAATCTCCGGTTTGAGAACAGGTTAATTTATTTTTGGGATTTAGATCTTCGGTACCAAAACCATGTTCTAGCAAATAATTCACCGCATGTCGGATACTTTTAGCTTCTTTGATCATACCCCAATCCTCTAACATCATCGCAGCAGAAAGAATAGTAGCCAGCGGGTTAGCTACATTCATGCCTTTAGCTTGAGGGTAAGATCCATGAATAGGTTCGTACATGGAAGTTTCAATACCGATTGAAGCTGAGGGCAACATTCCAATAGATCCGGTAATTACACTGGCTTCATCCGATATGATATCACCAAACATGTTGCTGGTCAAAATAACATCAAACTGGGCAGGCCATAAAATCATTTGCATGGCTGCATTATCCACAAACATATAGTCCACTTTAATATCTCTATATTTAGGGGCAATTTTGTGAATGGTGTCTCGCCATAGCCTGGAGGTCTCCAACACATTTGCTTTATCAATAAGGGTTACTTTCTTCCTCCTCTTCCCGGCAGCGTTAAAAGCTAAATGTGCGATTCGTTCAATTTCAGCTACCGTGTAAACACAAGTATCAAATGCTGTTTTTCCATCATCTCTCCGACCCTTTTCACCAAAATAAATACCACCGGTAAGCTCTCGATAGATTAGCATGTCCACGTCTTTCACGCGATCCTCTTTTAGAGGTGATTGTTTGATCAAGGTAGGATAAGCAGTGACTGGTCTTACATTGCAATAAAGCCCAAGATATTTTCTCAATCCCAATAAGCCTTGTTCGGGTCTTACTTTAGCATTGGGGTCATTATCATATTTAGGATCGCCGATGGCTCCGAAAAATACCGCATCACTTTGCAAACAAGTGTCTAAGGTTTCTTGGGGTAAAGGATTTCCAGTTTGGTCGATAGCAACTGCTCCAACTAAATTATAACAATATTGAAAGTGATGGTTAAAAGGATCTGCAACAGCTTCAAGTACTTTAATGCCTTGTCTAATAATTTCTGGACCGATCCCATCTCCCGGTAAAACGGCGATCTTTTTGTTCATGGAATAAAGATATAATTAATTAAAATGTTACTTGGTTGGCTTCAAATGCTTCAATCGAATCTTGGATGCTCAAAAGATAATCTATGTCGTCATACCCATTGAGCAAACACATTTTTTTGTAAGGGTCAACTTCAAAAGATGTGCTTTTTCCAGTATCCAAGATAGTAAATTTTTGATTTTCAAGATCTACTTTAAATTGGGATTTGGGATTAGTTTCAATTTTTTCAAATATTTCATCCAAGAGCTTCGGACTGACTGTGATGGGTAAAAGACCATTGTTCAAGGCATTACCCTTGAATATGTCAGCAAAAAAACTTGAAATAACTGCTTTAAATCCGAAATCGTATAAGGCCCATGCAGCATGCTCACGGCTGGAACCACATCCAAAGTTTTTGCCAGCAACCAAGATTTCACCACCGTAAACGGTGTCGTTCAAAATGAAATCCGGATTGGGCACATTTCCTGGTAAATAACGCCAATCACGAAATAAATTTTCTCCAAATCCTTCCCTGGTAGTGGCTTTTAAAAATCGGGCCGGTATTATCTGATCCGTATCAATTTCTTGAATGGGCAACGGGACGGCGCTGGAAACAAATGATTCATATTTTTTCATAGGTCGAGTGTTTCTCTGATATCAACAATTTTACCAGCTACGGCACACGCTGCGGCAGTTAATGGGCTAGCCAAAAGAGTCCTGGCTCCTGGGCCCTGTCTCCCTTCAAAATTTCGGTTGCTAGTACTTACACAATACTCTCCCGAGGGTATTTTATCCTCATTCATTCCTAGACAAGCGGAGCACCCCGGTTCTCTCAATACAAAGCCTGCTTCAGCAAACACTTTATCCAATCCTTCTGAAATGGCTTGTTGCTCTACCTGTTTCGATCCGGGTATTAGCATGACTTGAACGTGGTCAGCTTTCTGCTTGCCTTTCAGATAGTCGGCAACCATTCGCAGATCCTCAATTCGTGCATTCGTGCATGAACCGATGAATACATGGTTAATTTTTTTACCTAAAAGAGATTCGCCTGCTTCAAGGCCCATGTAATCTAATGATTTGTTAAACGTTTTGGGATTTTCAATTTCCTCAAGGGTAGGAACATGACCGGTAATTTCTACGCCCATTCCTGGATTGGTTCCGTAAGTAATCATGGGAGCTATATCTGCGGCAGAGAAGGTATACTCCTTATCGAATATTGCATCTTTATCGGTATATAGAGTCTTCCAATATTTTAATGCTTGATCAAATTCTTTCTCTTTGGGTGCAAATTTTCGTCCTCTGACATAATTAAAGGTCTTTTCATCAGGAGCTATCATTCCACCCCTTGCACCCATTTCGATGCTCATATTACATACCGTCATTCTTGCTTCCATGGATAAAGACCGAATAGTCGATCCGGCATATTCTACAAAATATCCAGTGCCACCGCTAGCAGTGAGTTTTGATATAATGTATAGGATGATATCTTTGGAAAGAACCCCAGGATTCAATTCGCCTTCAATCGAAATCCTCATTCTTTTTGGCTTCGTTTGAAGTACACATTGCGAACAAAGCACCTGTTCTACTTGACTTGTACCTATACCAAAAGCAATGGCGCCAAATGCTCCATGGGTCGAAGTATGACTATCTCCGCACACGATAGTCATCCCTGGTTGGGTAATGCCCAATTCCGGGCCAATCACATGTACAATTCCTTGGAAATCATGACCCAGACCGTACAAGGTGACTCCGAATTCTTTACAATTATCCGTTAACTTTTGCACTTGAAACCTGGATAAATCATCCTTTATAGGCAAGTGCTGATTAATGGTGGGAACATTATGGTCGGCGGTTGCTACGGTCTTATCTTGTCGGAAGACTTGAATATTTCGTTTACGCAATCCATCGAACGCCTGAGGGCTGGTTACTTCATGAATAAAATGTTTGTCTATATATAAGACATCAGTACCACCTTTTAAAGTGGATACCACATGATTATCCCAAATCTTGTCAAATAGTGTTTTTCCCATTGAACAAATTTAATAAGGTCTTATCTTTTGTGAGTGGTTAGGCTGCAGATATTTTAATTTTATTGGATAAAAGTTTTAGGAGATCATTTTCTTCAACTTCTTTCTTTATGTCAGCGAGGAGTAGAAACTTTTGATACATGAGGTCCAGCTCATCTTTGGTTAATTCAAAACCGATTTGACGGGCACGAAAAGCTAGCGCAGCTCTTCCACTACGGGCGGTAAGTACAATCCGGGAATGATCTACACCTACATCAGCCGGATTAATTATTTCATAAGTATCTCTTCTCTTTATGACGCCATCTTGGTGAATTCCGGATGAATGAGCAAAAGCATTTGAACCAACAATGGCTTTATTTGGCTGCACCACCACGCCCATTTTTTCCGAAACCAACTGACTCATTGGATACAACAATTCAGTTTTGATATTGGTATCAAAGCCTAGATTATCATGTTGTTTCAATACCATAACAACTTCCTCCAGACTGGTATTTCCTGCCCTTTCTCCGATTCCGTTTATAGTACATTCAACTTGAGTGGCACCATTACGTACGCCACTTATGGTATTGGCTGTAGCCATGCCTAAATCATTATGGCAATGGGTGGAGAGCACCGCTTTCTCAATACCTTTCACATTTTCTTTGAGGAACCTGATTTTATCACCATACTCATCAGGCAGACAATAGCCTGTAGTATCCGGAATATTTAAAACAGTAGCTCCAGCCTTGATAACCGCTTCACATATACGGGCTAAGTACTCATTATCAGTCCGTCCAGCATCTTCAGCATAAAACTCGATATCTTCAACATATTTTTTGGCAAATTTTACAGCAGCCACAGCGCGATCCAATATTTTTTCTTGTGTGGATTTAAACTTATATTTTATATGGGATTCAGAGGTGCCTAATCCTGTATGAATTCTTGGATGTTTTGCTGTTCTGAGTGCCTCTGCAGCTGCGGTTATATCAGATTCAACAGCGCGGCTTAAGCCACAAACGGTAGATCTGGTAATCAATTTGCCAATTTCTTGAACGGATTTATAATCACCAGGACTGGAAATAGGAAATCCAGCTTCAATTATATCTACTCCCATTATTTCAAGTTGTTCAGCAATAACCAGCTTCTGTTGGGTATTTAATTTACAACCGGGAACCTGTTCCCCGTCTCTCAATGTTGTATCAAATACTTGGATTGTTACCTCTTTCATTATCTTAGGCTTTAATATTCCTTTAAATCAAATATATTTGCTAGTATAGCATTATCACAATCCAATTGATGATTTTACTACAACTTCTAATTTTGATAAATTTACTTAAGTTGTTGTAAATAAGGGCTTTATAGACTTGAAATTACAATGCCAAAACAACAGACAGACTACTTAATACAGCTTATTAATTCACTTACAAAAGCAGAGAAAAGATTTCTCAAAGTATTTGTTAGAAGGAATAGTGCCTCGGAAGAAATTCTTTTCTTACAGCTGTTTGATGTCATCGACAAGATGAAAACCTATGATGAACAAGCGATTTTAAGGAAAATTCCAGCCATTAAAAAAGTTCAATTATCTAATTTAAAAGCACACTTATATAAACAATTGTTAATTACTTTAAGGTTGTTTCATCGCAATCAAAATTTGGATATTGACTTGAGTGAGAAAATTGATTATGCCCGCGTGCTTTATGACAAGGGATTGTATAGGCAAAGTCTAGAAATGCTCACAAAACTGAAGCAGCGGGCAAAATCTTTGGATAAGACGATAGTCGAGTTGGAGATTACTGAATTTGAAAAACTTATTGAGACACAATACATTACTAATAGTATCGATGATCGCGCGGACATCCTGGCAGAGGACTCCATGCGGTTAGTGAATACTATGGCATTGACCCAAAAACTATCTAACTTATCATTGCTTCTTTATGGCTTATATTTGAAAGTGGGTTATGTCCGGAACAAGAAAGATTTTTATTATGTAAAAGAGTTTTTTCGCAGCAACTTACCCGTGATAAAAGTTGAAAACTTAAATTTTTTTCAACGACTTTATTTATATCAATCCTATGTGTGGTATTACTTCATGTTGCAAGATTTTATCTATTATTATAGATATAGTCAAAAATGGGTCGATTTATATCATGACCATCCTGAAAAGCAACAAAATAATTTACCGCTATATATAAAAGGCTTACATAATTTATTAAACTCTCATTTTCTCACCGGTCAAGTAGATCGATTATCCACCTCTTTAACCGAATTGGAATTAATTTTTGAAGAAAAAACCCTCGATAAAAACACCGAAGGACTGCTTCTACTTTTCCGCTATATCCATCAAATTAATAAACATTATCTGGAAGGTACTTTTACAAATGGATTGGAACTGGTTCCGGAATTAGTTGAGCTAATGAAAAACAATCCTTATAATTGGGATAATCACCGAATAATGGTTTTTAATTATAAAATAGCTTGTCTTTTTTTCGGCTCAGGCGATTTTGATACTACGATTACTTACTTAAATAAAATCATAAATCGAGTCAATCCAAACTTTAGAGAAGACATTCAATGTTTTTCCCGTATACTCTGTTTGATTGCACATTATGAATTAGGTAATGATCAATTAGTTGAATACCAGGTAAAATCTGTTTATCGATTCTTGATCCGCATGAAAGATATGCATAAAGTACAATCTGAAATACTGCGTTTCATTCGCAATCTTACTAGAATACTTCCTTCTGATGTAAATACTGAATTAAGTAAATTGAAAGACAAGCTAAAGAAATTAGGAGATGACCAGTTTGAAAGAAGACCATTTTTATACCTGGATATTATTTCCTGGATAGAGGGGAAATTAGAAGGTAAGACCGCTGAGCAAAAAATAAGGGAAAAGTTTTTGGCTAAACAAGAAGTCTAGTTATTAGGCGATTCGGTTGAACCAGGAAATCGTATTGCCATGCTTTTAATTTCGTAAAAAAGAATAAATAAAATCTTTTTGGAAAAAACTAATTCTGTAATTTGCAGCACCGCTTCTAGTTAAGTGACAAATTTCTACTCAAATTATAAATGAGAGTGGAAGAAATTCCAATTTACCAGATGGGGTTCAAAAGAGAAATAAAATAATGAATGAAAAATTAATTTACGGAATTCAACAAATTGGTGTCGGGGTGGAAAATGCAGATGAAGCATTCGAATGGTATGGAACTCGTCTTGGTGCAGATGTTTCGGTATTTGACGATAAAAAGGAAGCGACCCATATGGCTCAGTATATGGGAGGAAAATCCCATCGGAAAAGAGCAATTCTTGCCATGAATATGCAAGGCGGCAGTGGGTATGAAATTTGGCAATATTTGGATCGTATCCCTAAAAAATTAGATGATCCTATGGCTTTAGGGGATACAGGAATTAATATAACAATTGTTAAATCCAACGATATTCAAAAAAGCTTTGATCGGCTCAAGGAATTAGGTGTACAAGTGCTATCAGGAATTTCAACAGAACTGGATGGCAAGAAATGTTTTCATATTATGGATCCGTATGAGAATATTTTGAGAGTAAAAGAATTTGACTCCTGGTATGCTGACCGAGGTGAAGACATTGGCGGTATTTTTGGTTGCGTTTTAGGCGTATCTAATATCGATGAATCCAGGAGACTTTATACGGATATTTTAGGATACGATGAAGTCATATATGATCATACCGGGACTTTCGATGACTTGGATGGTTTACCGAATGGTAATTCCAGATTCAGGCGAATTCTTCTGGGGCATAATGAAAAACGTACCGGAGGTTTCAGCAATTTGTTAGGTGAAAGTCAGCTTGAACTTATTCAAAGCTTAGACTCAGAACCTAAAAAGCTATTTGAAAATCGTTTTTGGGGCGATATTGGATTTATACATTTGTGTTTTGACATTCGCAACATGAAGGCATTAGTAGAAGAATGCAAAAAGAAAGGCTTCCCGTTTAAAGTACTCAGTGAAGAATCATTTGATATGGGGGATGCGAATGGACATTGGGGGTATTTGGAGGATTCTGATGGCACCTTAATTGAATTTGTAGAGACGCATAAAGTACCATTAGTAAAGAAGATAAATTGGAACATAAATTTGAGAAATCGGGATCCAAGAAAACCATTACCCAATTGGCTGGTAAAAGCCTTGTCACTAAATCGAGTAAAATTCAAACCAGCTCAACGCAATGGGGTGTAACAATCATATCGCATAAATTAAAAGGTACAATGATTAATCAAGTTGTTTCCAATCAGTTCTGCTTAAATAAGCAATAGCTACCCCAAAAATCATCATCATAATTCTGATCACAAAACCAGCTAATCGACTACCGCTATCCAACCAGGTCATAAACTGGAATTGCATACCGATCATACTCAGGATTAAAGACAAAAATCCCAGAACAAAAAGTAGAAAGCCTACTACTAAAAAAATATTCTTCATAAATCACCTAAAGATATATATTTAGAATAACACTAGTTTACAAATTGAGTTTACCAATAAGAAGTATCCATCTACCAAAGGAAATTTGTTTTTTAAGTTTTTCGTCTATTTTAAAATTATAAGATTTTACGTTATTTATCAGTCAAAAATATAATAATCTCTTGGTGTAATGAATGAAGAGAAATCAAACCACCAGTCTTGATCTCCGGATTGTTCACGAATCTGACCATCGTTCCAACTAACGGAAGCACTGCTAAAAGACGGTCATGTGGTCAGAACTTATTCTAATTACCAGTGTGTTGCCAGGATTCTAGTTATTTGGAGATTAGTTTGTGAGCTGCTTACCTATTATACCAAAAAATAAAAAAAGCGATCGTTCATAATTGAAAGATCGCTCTGTTTAGTTGACTTTTAACATCAAATAATTCCTGAATTATTTTACTTCAAGTTTTACACCCGCCCAAACATTATCCCACAGGAACTCAATCATTGCTGAGTTATCTCGCAAATGACCAATGCTGATAAGAAAAGATTCGATCTGCATGGACATCTCTTGCGAGTTTACTGTCACAGCTGCGGTAGGTGTTGCATCCCTATAAGTGGTCCATCGACCTTGATCATAAGGATAAAAGTTTACTACCCAAGAATCTGCTGAAGGCACTGTTGTAATCGCATAGGAACCAGCAGCTAATGATTTTCCTTCCACCTTCACGTCATCACTGAAGGTGATTTTCGTTGCGTTGTTGGCGCCAGTTCTCCACATTTCACCATAAGGCACCAGGCCACCTTCTCCAAAAATAGTCCGGTCTTTTTTACCCGGTCTTGAGTATTCAATGGTGACATCCGTTAAACCTACTTTTTGTTCAAACTTAGCTGATGGACTAGGAGCAGGTTTGTCTTGTGCTTGTGCAAAAGTTACTAATAATCCGAAAAATAAAATAGTCAATACTTGTTTCATAGTCTTTTATTGATGAATTAAAAAAAGTATAACCCTATTTTAAACTGATTTATTGTTTTGACCATGACTTAATGAGGTGTTTCATACCTTCTCTTTTTGTTAATGCAGATAAACTATTCTTTTTGATAAACGCATGAACCGAATCAGGGTTTGTTTTTGAATATTGACGCAACGCCCAGCCACATGCTTTTTGAATAAAAAATTCCTTGGAGTCGGCTTTCATTAATATAAACTCATATAGCAATTTTTCATCGGTATCATTTCGATAAGATAATTGGAAAATAATGGCCACTCGATTGAGCCAAATGTTGTCAGCATGAATCCATTTAATAACCGTAGGTACTTTTTTGTCCGGAAATCTTTTAAAATGCAGACCGGTAAGTTTGGACAAGTAATCGACGGAATCCCACCAGGATTGATGAGTAATCATCCACTCAAGTTGGATTGTATATTCAGCAGAAACTTGTTTGATCATTTTTTCATTCAGCAAAATTGCTAAGTGATGCAATTCTCGGTGTGGATTTTGAAAGCATAATTGTGTTACATCAAATAGATTGTCTAATGATAGATATCCAAAATCTACTTTTACCTTCCGGGCTAATTTTTTAATTTCTGGGTGTGTAACTCCAAAAAAGGTAAATTGGTTACGCATATATTTTGCTTGCGTTTTTGCTCTTTCTGAATTTGCAAGAGCAGCCATTTCATAGATCAGATTGTCTACATACTCCTTCGAATTTGACAGCATTTATAAAGATATTCAAAAGGTTTTGTAAAGATCCGGATAATATAGGTTTATTTATTGAGTAGAATAAAACTAAAGTGTTTTAGATTATTTTGTAATAATATTTCATGACTTGGCCTATATAATGGTAATAATATTTTAAATTTAAGGGATATATCGTATTTTTAAAAAGTACGATATACTTAGATTTAATTGAATATGGCATTCTCCAAAGCATATAGATTTACACCCGAAGAATATCACTTTTCCCTAATGTGTAAGGCCCTCGCTCACCCTGCCCGTCTAAAGCTCCTAAGTAATATCGCAAAGCATGAAATTGCAGACTTTAAACAAGCCTCCAACGGCATTCCCTTAACCCTTCCGACAATTTTTCAACATATAAAAGTCTTGAGAGAAATGAACGTGATAATTTGTACGGATGTCCGTCCTAATGTACTCTACGAGATAAATTATGATTTACCCAATACAACCATCGGGCTAATTCAACTAGCGATGACCCATGACCTTAAATATGATGTTAAGTTTAAAGATGAGATTAGTAAAATAAATAGAAAGCCAGGCCTCAGCCAGAAAAACCCCTAGTTGCTGGACTCCCATAGTATGAATGCGTTTTTAAATTGATATGTTAATCACCTCAATACATAATCCAAAAATCAAAACTTTAATAAAGTTATACCGAAAGTCCAGCTATCGGAATCAAACCCAATCGTTTGTAGTAGAAGGGGCGAAAGAAATCGCGTTTGCTTTAGAAAGTGATTTTATTTGTAATGAAATTTTTATAAAGGAAGGTGGTCCTATAGTACCTGAGTGGGAAGAAAAGGGATTAGAGGTTATTCAAATTGCAGAGCCAACTTATAAAAAGGTCGCTTACCGGTACAAGACTGAAGAAAGTATTGGTGTTTTTAAAATGAAAGCTTATGCATTAGAAAAGCTTGAACTAAAAACCGATCAAGTAATTATCATTTTAGATCAAATAGAGAAGCCAGGAAATATAGGGGCTATATTAAGAACATGTGATGCGCTGGGAGTCAAAGGAATGATTTTATGTGATGGCGGTGACTTGTATAATCCAAATACGATCAGATCCAGTGTAGGTTGTGTGTTCCATGTACCAGTCTATCAGGCTAGCTTCAATGAGCTGTTGAAATGGCTGACAAAAAATCAAGTCCATACTTACGTTAGCCACCTGAAGGCAGATACTTATTTTGATCAAGTTAAATATCAATTTCCTGCGGCTATCGTGGTAGGGAATGAGTCAAATGGAGTTAGACCGGATTGGAAAAACCATGGACATCAATTAGTGAAGATTCCTATGAAAGGAATCAATGATTCTTTAAATGTATCGGTAGCCGCTGCCTTGTTATTGAATCAAATGATCAGTACTCACTGACATCATTCCAGCTGTAATGAATGCGATAAATCTCCTTTACTAAAAAAGAGAAGAAGCAAAATACGATTAGGATCACTCTTGATTATGGGACCACCTCTTGGGCTAATATACAGATGGCTTGCTAAATAATAATCTTATACATTTAAGCTGTAGAATCAACGATTAATTAAGGATGGATTTATTGGATCAATCAACGATATGTGTTTGAAATAACAGATTCTCACCTTGAGCACTATAGGGAAGGAATAGAACATCCTATCCATAGCTTGAAATAGACTTCAGATAGGCAAAGATTTAAACCTACTTATAAAAGTCCAATATTATTATAATTCTTTTGTCAATAATTCAACTTAAAGTCAAAAATATATGTTAAAGTTGTAGCGGTTGGATGTCAGCATCCGTCTTAAGACCGTTATTAAGTTACAGCAAAAATGAATAGACGTGTTATTGTTAAAGTATCCCATGGAAAACAGTGACATTGAATTATGGAAAGAGACCCTCCATAATTTAGTTGTCACACATGCGACCGAACAAAATAAAAAATTAAAAGAACCTGTCCTTATTGAAGGACGGCGTCATGTTACCGGCACAGAAGCGATTAACGCTTACCTCGAAGATCTTAAAGATGAGGTCAAAAGTTGGTGGTACTGCGCTTGCTAATAAGGCACTCTAATAATTAACTATTTTCTTCGCCCAAATTAGTCTTTAGAAAGAATGACCTTTTTTCTATAGATTATTCTATTATTATATCAAAATTAGCCAATAAGCCTTCCAGGCCTGATGATGAAAAGCGAGTCTTTCGCATTTTATTCCTATTTGGATTTATCGAATAATTAATGGCACCTCTAAAATCTGCTTCCTCTAAAATAGAGTTTTCAAAAATTGCGCGTTCTAGATTGCATTGGTTAAAACTAGCTCCGGTGAGTATGGTAGCCGTAAAATCGGCTTCTACTAGGCTGCACTGGCTAAATACAGTGTTCTTCAAAGGAAGCCCATGAAAATTAACGTAGTCCAACTGACACCGCTCAAAATTTACGGCCAATAAAAAATCTTTTGAATGGTTGAAATTGATACCAATCAATTTACAGCTATCAAATTTAACACCCTTCCAGGAAGTCAGATCAATCTTAGCCAATCCAAAATTGCAATTATCAAAAACACAATCGATAAAAGTAACTTGGGAAAGGTTCGATTCAAAAAAATTGCAATCGCTGAATTGACAATCTTCATATTCAGTATCAGGAAGTGTAGATCCGTTGAAATTTTGATGTTTGATTTGTTTACTTTGTACCATTAGGTTAACTATTAATTTTTAACTCATTGGTTGACAGCGCTGTTTCAATAAATAATGATAAAATAGCTATTGACAATATAGTGGAGGTGAAGAAAAGATACTTATAGGGCATGATCATAAAACCGTAAAAGAAAATAAGACAAACTTTTAAGCTACAGAAGATGAACATTCTTTGGTTCAGATATTTTTTGAAACTGACAAATACGATCA
>JAHEJC010000233.1 GCA_024639065.1 Lewinellaceae bacterium
AAAATCAAAAAGGATATTGCTAAAGAAGTTAAAGCATTTGTGCAATCAGGAGGCAAGCAACCCCATCTGGCGGCGGTTTTAATAGGAAGCGATCCTGCCAGTCAAGTTTACGTACGCAACAAAGTCAGAGCTTGCGAAAAAGTAGGTTTTAAATCTACATTGATCCGAGAAAATGATAATATCTCGGAGCAAAAACTATTGGAGATCGTAAATCAATTAAATCATGACCCGGATATTGATGGTTTTATCGTCCAACTTCCATTACCCAAACATATCAATGACCTTAAAGTCACTTTGTCGATAGATCCTAGAAAGGATGTGGATGGATTTCATCCAGAAAATGTAGGTAGGATGTGTATTGGATTACCAGCTTATCTACCTGCTACTCCTTATGGCATCATGCAAATGCTGGATGAATATGACATCGATGTAGAAGGAAAAAATTGTGTAGTGCTGGGACGGTCAAATATAGTGGGTACACCCATCAGTATTTTACTTTCCAGAAAAGCCAAACCAGGTAATGCCACGGTCATCATGTGCCATAGTCGGACTAAGGATATTTCCGCTCATGCCAGATCCGCAGATGTACTGGTAGTCGCATTGGGAAGACCACATTTTGTGACTGCGGATATGGTCAAGGATGGCGCTGTGGTGATCGACGTTGGTATCAACCGAGTAGATGATCCTGACACCGAGCGAGGTTATCGGCTGGTAGGGGATGTTGATTTTGAAAATGTAGCACCCAAATGTAGTTTTATTACACCGGTTCCAGGCGGCGTGGGACCCATGACGATTACTTCGTTACTTAAGAATACTTTAAAATCGGCCAAGGGAGAAATTTATGACTAAGAATGGATCACGTTGAGATTACGCTGAATTATTCTCCGGTTGAAGCGGAAGTTGCCATTGGACTACTTTCTCAATTTGAGCAGATTCTCTCGATGCAACAAGTCAATGATCATCTTTTAGTATACATCCAAGAGGATCACTTCAATAGCATAAAAAACGATTTTAAAACGCTGATAGATTCGTTTAATTGGTCCTCTGAAGAAAAGATTATTCCCTATAAAAACTGGAATGAAGAATGGGAAAAGAACTTCAATCCTATTGCGATCAATGATCTGTGTCTGGTCAGAGCCGATTTTCATGTTCCGGACTATAACTATAAGCATGAAATTATACTAAATCCCAAGAACGCCTTTGGCACAGGCCATCACGAGACTACTTTTATAATGATGCAATCGATGCCCAGGTTGGATTGGAAAAATAAACGCTGTCTTGACTTTGGAACAGGAACTGGTATCTTAAGTATCTGGTCGCATATATTAGGGTGTAGGGATATAACTGCCATCGACAATACGGCCGAGTCCATCGAAAATACCAAAGATAACCTTGCGCAAAATGGTATCGCTGAAGCTTATCCATTGTTACTTGGTTCGTTGGAAATAGTAGACAATCAATCATTTGATATTATTTTGGCAAATATTAATAGAAACGTATTGCTTGAATACGCTGATCAATTAATAACTAAACTGACTCATAAAGGTCATCTACTACTTTCGGGGATCTTAAAAGAGGACGAGCGAATGATCAGAGCTGCCTATAGTCATCTGTTGTTGATGGATGTGTCATTCAAAGGAGAATGGTGTTTATTTCATTACCTAAAACCTTAGTTAAAGAGTGATAGAATTTCATTCAACTTGTTGTAGGAAATGATGTAGGGCCTTGCTGGGAGCCTCTTTTTTCCAGACCATTGTCAACGTTGCTTCTGCCAATGGATTATGAAGTTCAATAAATTTTAAGGGTAAATTAAAACCTTCTTGCAAGGTGCTTGGTATTATAGAGATACCTAAACCGTTTTCTACCAGCCTGAAAATGGTGTTGGCATGAACCGATTTATGATCAACTATGGGTAGAAAACCGGCAGCTCTAAAAATGTCCATGATTTGATCGTAATAGTCTTTACTGTAATCAGGATCGAAGAGTATGAATGATTCGTTTTGTAATTGAGCTAAGTTCTTAAATTTTCTTTTGGTAAGCCAATGATTTTTGGGTAATACAAGTGAAAAGGGTTCTCTAAAAACAACTTTGTGATTGAGTTGATCGGGCAAGTGTTCCAATCGCACAAAACCTACATCTAGTTTATTAGCAAGTAACAATTCAAGCTGTCTTGTATTGGAAAGCTCTTCCAGCTTAGTGTGAATATCCGGATATTTATTGTGCAATTTTACCAATAAATTGGGAATAATTCGTTGCATAGCCGAACCAACAAATCCAATTTTGAGCAATCCCGTCTCACCCAACGCAATCCGCTTAGTATGGTCAGCAATTGAGCTTAGTTGGTTGAAAAGAGGATTGATTTGCTGAAAGAGATAATCTCCAGCAGGTGTGAGTGAAACCTTCTTTTTGGAACGAATGAACAACTTGGCATCAAGATGATCTTCTAGCTGTTGAATGGTTCTGGTCAGCCCGGGTTGAGTAATAAATAACTTTTCAGCAGCTCTTCGGAAGTTTAAATCTTGAGCAACCTGATTAAAGTACCTAAAGTGGCGTAATTCATATTGATGCTTCATGATTATCAATTGATCAAAACAAAGTATTTTTAGGTATCAAATATAATGATGAAATTTGGAGAATAAAATAGTTGCCATGGATTTTATTTATGGTCAGGATATCATGACAATAGAAATTGCTAAACGCATTTGTTCAGGTGAATGGTCGGCTGGCTTAAATGAATTGATCCAACAACGCATCCGGGCAAACCACCAAATTGTGCGATCGGTGGCTAAAGGAAGTCAGGTTGTCTATGGAATAAATTCGGGATTTGGACCGTTGTGTACCACTCGAATTTCTCCTAAGGAAACTCAAGCGCTACAATCGAATATATTAAAAAGCCATAGTGCTGGAGTAGGTAAACCAATACCAACATCAATTGCCAAACTGATGTTAATAACCAAAGTGCAAGCCTTAGCCAGAGGGTATTCCGGAATTTCGTTGGATACTCTTCATCGCATTATTTGGCATATTGATGAAGATATAATTCCTGTAGTGCCAGAACAAGGCTCAGTCGGTGCCTCTGGTGATCTGGCTCCTTTAGCTCATTTATTCCTTCCATTAATTGGACTAGGTAAAGTCATTTGGAGAGGTGAAACGTTTAGCACATCCACCGTACTGGATAAGTTTCAGATGAAACCAATTGGGTTAAAACCGAAAGAAGGATTGGCACTTATTAATGGGACACAGTTCATGCTGGCATTTGGAATAAAAGTGTGTCAGCTCATGAAGTCCAATTTAGATCATGCTGATTTGATTGGTGCGATGATGTTGGATGGATTGACCGGCTCAATTAAACCTTTTGATAAAGCATTACATGAATTGAGACCCTACGTGGGCAGTCAATTTGTAGCGCAACGTTTTCGGCAATTATTGAACGGATCAGCCATCATGGAGTCACATCATGATTGTGAGCGGGTGCAGGATCCATATTCTTTAAGATGTATCCCCCAAGTGCATGGAGCTTCTTACAATGCCTACAATCATGTCAAAGACATCATAGAAATTGAATTAAATTCGATAACCGATAATCCAATAATTTTTAATCAGGACAAAATTATTTCAGGTGGACATTTTCATGGACAACCTATTGCCATGCCCTTGGATTATGCCGCTTTAGCTACATCAGAACTTGGAAATATTTCTGATCGTCGGGTCTATCTCTCTTTGTCCGGTAATTTTCCGGATGTACCTAAATTGCTGTTACCAGAGACAGGGGTCAATTCTGGATTCATGATTTTGCAATATACTACAGCCGCTTTGGCCAGTGAAAATAAAAGTTTGTGCTATCCGGCAAGCGCAGATAGTATTCCTACTTCACTTGGACAAGAAGATCACGTGAGTATGGGGTCCATAAGCGGTCGAAAAGCATTGTGGATAAATACGAACTTACAAAAGATATTAGCTATAGAATTGATTTGCGCCGCTCAAGCCCTGGACTTTCATATTCCGCAAAAATCAAGTAAAATAATCATGGACATGCATAACTTGGTAAGAAAAGTTATCCCCCACGTTCAGCAGGATGAACCCATGGCTGGTTATATTGAAGCGGCGATAGAATTGCTTGAATCCGGAGCGCTTATAGAACTGGCCATTTCTTTTTTTAAAACATTAAAAGCAAAATAGTACCTAGATATGGACTACAATGAGTTTGTAAATAAGTATGCAATCCATCCAAACTACAAAGCACCAAGAGGTAATCAGCTTCATACAAAATCATGGGCTACGGAGGCTCCTTTGCGCATGTTATTGAATAACCTCGATAACGAAGTCGCAGAAAATCCGGAAAATTTTGTAGTCTACGGAGGAACTGGCCAAGCAGTGAGAAATAGAGAAGCACTGGAAAAAATTATTCATTGCCTGTTGAAACTTGAAATAGACCAAACGCTATTGATCCAATCTGGTAAACCGGTGGGTATTATCCCTACACACGCTGAAGCACCAAGGGTGCTTATTGCAAATAGCAACTTGGTCCCGCACTGGGCTAATTGGGAACATTTCAACGAATTGGCTCAACGAGGACTTATGATGTTTGGACAAATGACTGCTGGGAGCTGGATCTACATTGGTTCTCAAGGGATTATTCAGGGAACCTATGAAACCTTTACTGCCTGTGGGAATAAACATTTTGATGGAAATTTGTCTGGGAAATTGATCTTTTCTGCTGGCTTAGGTGGCATGGGTGGTGCTCAACCCTTAGCAGCGACTATGGCTGGTGCCACTTTTTTGGGTGTAGATGTTGATCCGGAACGAATTCGAAAGCGTATGGATACTCAGTATATTGATAAAATGACCAGCAGCTATGATGAAGCCATCCAATGGGTGTTAGATGCCAAACAGACTAACCAGGCGTTATCCGTAGGATTAGTTGGTGATGCAGGGGATGTGCTGGAGCAATTATTAATTGATCATATCACTCCTGAAATACTCACGGACCAAACATCTGCACACGATCCGTTAAACGGTTATGTGCCACATGGCCTGACCTTAGAGCAAGCTGCCCAATTGAGGTCTGCGGATCCGAAGGAATATATAAGGCGCTCTAAAGCAAGTATGGCTCGACATGTTGGTTTTATGCTGGAGTTGCAAGCTCGTGGAAGTATTACTTTTGATTATGGTAACAATATTCGAGCATTCGCTCACGAAGCTGGACTGGAAAATGCTTTTGGTTTTCCTGGATTTGTTCCGGCATATATTAGACCTTTGTTCTGCGAAGGTAAAGGCCCTTTCAGATGGGCTGCACTCAGTGGAGATCCTGAAGACATTTATACCACAGATCGTGCGATCAAGAAATTGTTTCCTGAAAATGAAGGGTTGATCAATTGGATTGATAAAGCGCAGCAGCGCATTACTTTCCAGGGACTACCTTGCCGAATTTGTTGGTTAGGTATGGGTGAACGTAGACAAGCTGGCCTTTTGTTTAATAAATTAGTCAGGACGGGTAAAGTAAGTGCGCCGATTGTGATCGGAAGAGACCATTTGGATTGTGGATCGGTAGCATCTCCTTATCGAGAAACTGAAAATATGAAAGATGGTTCTGATGCGGTGTCGGATTGGCCCTTGCTTAATTTAATGGGCAACACATCAGGTGGAGCTACCTGGGTAAGCTTTCATCATGGGGGTGGGGTAGGAATGGGTTTTTCCCAACATGCTGGGATGGTGATCGTTGCAGACGGATCGGATCGAGCAGCCCGATGTTTATCCAGGGTACTGCATATTGATCCGGCTATGGGAATCATCCGGCATAGAGATGCAGGTTATGAGCTGGCCGCAGCAGTCAGTAAAAAACATGGATTGGATATTTAATAGATTGTAATTCAACTCAGATTGAAATAAATAATCTCTATTAACTTCATTTAAATTTTAGAAAGATCTTGAGATACTTACTTGGGCCATTTAAGCAAATTGTAACACTAGATAATCTACCTGCCAGAGGACCCTTGTCTGATGCGGATTTACAGATCTGGAAGGATAGTGGCATACTAATAGAAGGCGAAAACATACAGACAATTGACAAGTTCGATAAATTATATAAACAACATTCAGCGAGTGTTGAAGTAGGGTATTTCAGTCATGGAGAAGATCGAATCTGTTTGCCTGGATTTATTGATGCTCATACGCATTTATGTTATGGCGGAAATCGCGTGGCAGATTATGCTGCCAGGATAAGTGGCAAGACGTACGAAGAGATTTCAAAGGAAGGAGGTGGGATTTGGCACTCCGTTAAAAGCACTCGGTCTGCCAGTAAAAATGAGTTAGCTGATTCCCTACAACAACGAATTTCTAAACATTCGTTACAAGGAATAACTACCCTGGAGGTTAAAAGTGGTTACGGGTTAAATGTAGACGACGAATTAAAAATGTTGGAAGTGATTAATAGAGTGCATGATGAACAAGTTATTGACTTGATACCGACATGCCTGGCAGCGCACACCGTACCGTTAGATTTTGCCGGTGAGAAAATGGCGTATTTAGATTTTTTGTTTGAAAAGCTTATTCCTAAGTTACATCGCAGCGGCTTGACCAATCGCATAGACGCTTTTGTAGATGCGCTTGCATTTAGTCCAGATGAAGCTGAAGGATATTTAAAAAAATGTAAAGAATTAGGATTTGATCTAGTGATTCACGGAGATCAATTCTCCACCGGAGGTAGTCAATTGGCGGCTGAGTTAGGCGCAAAAAGTGTTGATCATCTCGAATGTATTGATGAAAAAGGTATCCAAGATTTGGCTCAAAGCCAAACGACCGGGATAATTTTGCCTGGAGCATCCTTGGGGCTAGGCATGCCATTTGCTCCTGCACGTAAACTGCTGGATGCCGGATGCAAAGTTGCCATAGCTACTGATACCAATCCGGGCTCAGCCCCAATGGGAAATCTATTAGTCCAGGCAAGTTTGTTAAGTGCTTATGAAAAATTGTCGAATGCAGAAATATTTGCCGGAATCACATTTCGGGCTGCAGAAACTCTGCGCTTGTTAGATCGCGGAAAGATTAAACCTGGCTATATTGCAGACTTAACCATTTTTCCAACCGGAGATTACCGGGAAATTACTTACAATCAAGGTTCTCTGATGCCTATAAGTGTTTGGAAAAGAGGACAAAGGTTGTTCTAATATATAATTTGATGAAGAACCTTACTTATTATAGGCCGCCTCATTTCGACGATTGGATGGGGCGAGCTACAGATAAACAAGAGTATTTATACCAAATGATTCATCCAATTCAGATTGAACATTTGGACGATTTGCCCTATGGATCTTACTTTGGATTATTGGGATATGCTTGTGACGAGGGTGTGCGCCGGAACCAGGGACGGGTAGGCGCAAGTAATGGTCCATATGAAATAAGGAGAGCTTTAGGTAAAATGTCTGGTAAACCAGCATTGCATGGTCGATTATTAGACTTAGGCAACGTTGTATGTGAAAATGACCAGCTTGATTTGGCTCAAGCAGCTGTAGCCGAAGTAGTTACAGAGCTTAAGAAGCGCAATATATTTCCAGTACTGGTTGGTGGCGGGCACGATATTGTTTGGGGTCATTATTTGGGACTTCGAACCGCTCTACCAGAAAACGCTAAATTGGGCATCATAAATATTGATGCACATTTTGATCTTCGACCCCCAATTCCTGCAGGCAACTCAGGCACGGCTTTCCATCAAATTGCTTTGCATGAAGAATCATTTGGTCAATCGATGAACTATTTATGTTTAGGCATTAACCCGGCTTCTAATGTTCAAACCTTGTTTAATTACGCGGAAGCGTTTGGGGTGCAATATTTATTGCTTGAACAAATGAACCAACCGGAATTTGTTGAAGAAATAATCCAACAATTTAGTTCTTCACTTGATGCGATTTATGTCACCATTGATTTAGATAGTCTTTATTCGGCTTTTGCTCCCGGCGTCTCAGCACCTGCCAGCATAGGGTTGGATCCAATGCAGATTATAAATATTTTGAAAACTGCTATTAATTCTCAAAAACTAATTAGTATGGATATTGCTGAGTTGAATCCAACTTTTGACATTGACGGTCGCACTGCAAAACTAGCTGCTCAGTTTATTTATCTCTTATTGGAGAACTTGAACGATTAAATAAAGGAGGTTCAATAAGGATCAGATAGATATAATATCCAATCATAATATTTGATTATTGCTTTTCGATTCATTTTTCTTCAACACAGTAGAAATTAGTATCCATATATTATTTCGATTGTTTAATTATTTACAATCACTTTTGGAATAAACGCTTATTTTTTAGTAATAAACTATAATTTAATTACACGGATCTTCACTGTATATCGTACTTTTAAAAAGTACGATATACAATACCCATAATTTAATCTTTAGGGGTTGGAAACTTAATCAACCTACCTCCTTCGATAATAAAATCCATACCTCTGCACAGTTTTTAGGGCCATTCGTCCCGGATCGGTTTTTTCCTTCAACATTGTTTTCTACTTTACCCAAGCTATCCAAGCATTTATTTGAATTTACTGAATACAAAAAGAATTGTCCTATGCCTAACATTTCATCCAGAGAAGAAGAAGTTTTGAGACTAATCGCTTTTGAGCATACTTCATCAGAGATAGCCGAAGCACTCTACATCAGCAAACATACTGCAATTTCACATCGAAAAAATCTTTTAAAGAAGTTTAAGGTGCGAAATGTAGCCGGCCTAGTAAGGCGCGGCTTTGAGTTGGGTATCCTGAACACTGGTTTTTCACCGGGTGTGGTACAATTTATAAGGATGAACAATTTGAACGATCGTCCATGGCATAGAACAGCCATCACTGCCGCACTATTAATGATTGTACACTTGTTTTTCGGCACTACAGAAAGTTTTGCCCAAGTGACTAATGGAGAAATAAACTGGGAGGTCAAAGTATTGGGCTATAATTATACCGGTCAAACGGATGGCTCGTCTCCTTTTCCAACCAGCGATCAGAATCAAGATGAACCTACGTTTTTACTCCAGGCACGAGATCTTGATCATCCCATCGAAACGGATATGCTTGGTAATAATTTTTTTAACCGGCCTTGTATGACTACAGGTATTCCTGGTAGTCCAGATCCGCATCCAGGAGTGGATACATTCATTGCATTCAATAACTGTTATCCTTTTGATGACATCTTCTGTTTTGATGATCCCAATAATCCTTTTACGCCCGACGCCGGAATGACCATTGACCGCGCCATCTGCCGATCAGCCGACTCCTTGATTATGGGTATCTATGCCTTCGAAGATGATAGCTATGACTATACGACCGGGCAGCCAAATTACTATGGACCGGAGCGCTACGTTTGCAGCGAGAATTTAGGCCTGACGGGTAGACTCGATTTGGAACTGATCAATCAAAGATGGGCTCAGGTGCTGGATGGGCATGACGTAAACAAGTTCGTTCAGTATAATGCCAGCGGTGCTAGCACTTCTATTTCTCTCTTGAGCGTTTATACTTATGTCAACGGAAATACACGTAATCAGCCCCTCGACTTCGGACAGATTCCCTATGGTGCCACCCGAAGTCATCGCAATAGTGGATACGACGATGGGCGTTGTATCCCTTTTGGTGAGGAAGGCACTTGTAACTTAGGGGGAGTTCCAGCTGGATATGATTTTGATTGGAACATTTCACAAAAGTCTAATTCCGATGGAGATTTGTCGCGCTATTATACCTTTACAGTACCCAGAGATGGTGCTAATATTGATATTGATATAATTGAAGAAGATGGGCCGGGCTCTTATGTGGCCGTATATCGTTCGGGTCCCTCCTCGGGTTCTTTAATTGCGGTTACTGCTTCAGGAATTACGGATTTAGATACATTTGCTATTTGTAAGAAGCATCCCGATGACACCGATACTACTAAATTCACAACTTATACGATACAAGTT
>JAHEJC010000234.1 GCA_024639065.1 Lewinellaceae bacterium
TATGTAAATGTCAAAAGTGATTTTCTAGAATTGACTGGTCATCTATTTAATTCTTAAGATCAAATGTTTCTCTCAAAATATGCGGAAAAGGAACTTTGTATAATGAAACGACAAATGGTATTCCAGCATCAATCAATATCGTATCTTTAAACACTTAATCAGAAAGATATGACAGATCAAATTCAACAGGCTGTTTCAAACCACATCCTTACCCTGACCATAAATCGGCCGAAAGCACTAAATGCATTAAATACAGCGATAATGGATCGTTTACAAATACTATTTGTAGACAAAGAAATTGATGTCACCTCTCTTAAAGGGGTTATTATCACTGGTTCAGGAGAAAAAGCGTTTATTGCGGGAGCGGATATTAAAGAATTTACCGGGTTAGATGCATCCATAGCTTCAACGCTTTCACGCAAGGGGCATCAAATCTTTCGGGCCATTGAATGTTTTCCGATTCCGGTAATTGCGGCGATAAATGGATTTGCACTTGGGGGAGGCTGTGAGTTGGCCATGGCTTGTCATTTGAGAATCGCATCGGACACGGCCCGGTTTGGTTTGCCTGAAGTCAGTTTAGGACTCATTCCTGGATACGCAGGAACTCAGCGGTTGCCAACCTTGGTAGGGAAGGGCAGAGCATTAGAAATGATCCTTTCGGGTAAAATGATTGATGCCCGTACCGCTTTGAGTTTTGGGTTGGTAAATAAGGTAGTACCCCAGGATGATTTATTAGTTAAAGCAACTGAGTGGGTAATGGAAATTTCTGGCAACGGTCCATTGGCCATTCAGCAGGCCATACAGGCCATAGACGCTGCCTACGATCAACAAATTGACGGACCCGAATTTGAGATGGAAGCCTTTGGTCATTTGACCAACACTCAAGACTTTAAAGAAGGAGTGACTGCTTTTGTTGAAAAGAGAAAACCAAGCTTTGAAGGGAAATAATAATTCGTCACACCCACACCCACACTCACACCCAAACTCACACCCAATTTATTTATCCTCCGGTAGCTATTCGAAGCTTTTTTATCTGGGACTCCCATAATAATCTCACATCATCCACCTCATCATCGTCGCAGTGATCGGTAATTTCCAATACGGTCTCGTCGGTGATCGGTGACTTGTACATTCGATATTCAAAAAACTCTTCATCGTCATCAGCATCCATCCATTTAAACCGCACTCGCTCTTCTTCAATATCATCCAACATCAAAGCTTCTTCTTCATTGCCTTGCCAATCAAACGAATAAATATCTTCATTGATATCCACTCCGTCACAATACCACCTTAATAAACAAGAGGGATCAGTAATAAATTTATATAAAATCGCAGGTGAAGCTCTAAATATAAATTCCATTTCAACAGGAACTCTTTTCATTTATTTTTTTATCTGATGATTTCTAAAGTGGGAAATATAAGTTTTTTTTTGAATGCCACCTAATTTGCCTATTTTTTTTTAAAGATCTGAACTTTTTAGGGCATATTTTCCTTATACATGGAGCTTGGACTGTGGATGTATGCGGCATCTTCGCAATAAGTTTTGATTTCGAAAAAAGAAAATGTTATCTTTGCGGTTTGTTTGGCGTGATCCGCCTGTAGCCCGGTTAAAAGTTTGCAGAAATTTTATTTACTATAAAGATTATCTAAATCGTTCAATTGCATGAGACAATTAAAGATTACTAAGTCTATTACCAATAGAGAAAGTCAATCCCTTGAAAAATATTTACAAGAAATTGGGAAAGTTGACCTACTTACCCCTGAGGAAGAAGTGGACTTAGCAAAAAAAATTAAACAAGGCGACCAGGAAGCTTTAGAACGATTGACCAAAGCGAATCTTCGATTTGTGGTATCTGTTGCTAAGCAATACCAAAATCAGGGACTATCTCTTTCCGACCTCATTAATGAAGGTAATTTAGGTTTGATTAAAGCCGCGCAACGATTTGATGAAACCAGGGGTTTTAAGTTTATTTCATATGCCGTTTGGTGGATTAGACAATCCATATTACAAGCTTTGGCTGAGCAATCAAGAATTGTTAGATTACCCTTAAACAAGGTAGGTTCGTTAAATAAAATAAATAGAGCATTTTCCGAATTGGAACAGGAATTTGAAAGAGAGCCTTCTGTGGAGGAATTGGCCACTTTACTTGAGATACCTAGTGAAGAGGTGGAGACTACCCTAGGTGTGGCCGCGAGACATGTATCTATGGATGCCCCTTTTGTAGATGGAGAAGATAATTCGCTCTTGGATGTATTAGAAAATAGCAGCACCCCTAAGACGGACAAGTTTTTAGAATATAATGAATCTTTACGCAGAGAAATTGAGCGATCGCTGAACACACTTACCGAAAGACAATGCGATGTCATTAAATTGTACTTCGGAATTGGTGTAGAACATCCCCTTTCATTAGAGGATATTGGAGAAAAGTTTGGCCTTACCAGAGAAAGAGTAAGACAAATAAAAGACAAAGCAATTAATAAGTTGAGATCGGCTTCACGAAGCAAATTGCTGAAACATTACCTGGGAGCTTAATTGAAAGTAACTTATTTCCGGATTTAGAATGAGATTTTTGGACTTCCTCAAGGAGCTTCTTCAATAATATTTAATGGTCTATTCACACTTTCTACCAAGGATATAAAAGTTTCGGTGCGCTGTATTCCATCAATCTGCTGAATCTTATCATGTAGGATTTGCCTTAAATGGTTTGTATCCTTACATACGATTTTAACAAAAATACTATAAACGCCGGTAGTATAATGAGCGGCTACTATTTCAGGAATATTTTTTATTTGGTCCGCCACAATATCATATAGAGAGCTCTTGTCAAGATATATACCTAAAAAAGCGGTAATATCAAATCCAAGTTTTTCATAGTCAACTTCAAGATGGGAACCTTTCACAATACCCAATGATTCAAGTTTTTTCATGCGCACATGAACCGTTCCCCCTGAAACAAATAATTTTTTTGCAATCTCAGTATATGGTATATTTGCATTTTCCATTAGGATCGCGAGAATTTTATAGTCAAGATCATCTATTTCGCTCATTATAAATTTTTTAAAAAACTACTCGAAATTATTTCTATTTTTAATAAAATCATAATAATGGTCTTAATTTATATAATAAATTCACCAATTTTGTGAAATGAATCAATTCACCAAATATAAATTGTGGCAGCCGTTTATACTTTCAGTTACCGTTGCATTTGGCATGTTTATCGGTGTAAAAATGGCTCCTGACTTATATAATCAAGAATTTGAGTCAACTCAAGTTACTTCGACAGAAGCTCAACATAAAATACAGGAAGTATTAAAATATCTGGAAACACAATATGTGGATTCAATCTCTATTGCAGGATTTACAGATCAAATGATAAATAATGGCATGCAAGAACTTGATCCTCATTCTTTGTACCTATCGCGTGAACAAGTTGAAAGGGAAAAAAGCAACCGTTCCGGGATGTTCAAAGGTATTGGGATTGATTTTTTTCTTTTGAATGATACTTTAATACTGAGTAGTGTGATACCGGGAAGTCCGGCTGATTCTGTAGGCATGGAGCCGCTAGATAAATTAATATCCATTAATGGCATATCTCTTATAAATCAAACTCATTTCGATGAAAAATCGCAACTGATACGAGATGGTTTAAAGGATGTTGCAAACCTCCAGTGGTTGAGTGTAGATAGGGAAAAGAAAGAAGCTGATTTAACAAGTACATATATAGAGTTGTCCCCAATTGAGGCTAGTTTTGCAATTGGTAATATAGGTTATATACGTTTGTCCAGATTCACAAAAGGAACGTACAACGCGTTTATGCAATCGTTGGAGACGCTGGTTGATTCTGCAAAAATTGAAGACTTAATAATTGATGTTCGTGATAATCCGGGTGGATACATGCAAGATGCAGTCCAGATCGTATCCCAGTTTATCCCTCAAAAGGGTCAACTCTTAGTATTTACCAAAACTAAAGATGGTAGAAAGCGGGAATATAAATCTGATGGACGAAATTTCTTCCCCATTGAAGATATGGTGGTTTTAATTAATGAAAACTCGGCATCAGCTAGTGAAATAGTTGCGGGTGTGATACAGGATCTCGATAGAGGCACCATCGTAGGTTTGCCATCTTTTGGGAAAGGATTGGTACAGCAGCAATTTGATCTTACTGACGGGTCTGCCCTCTATATTACGACAGAAAGATATTATACACCATCCGGACGATTGATTCAAAAACCATATCGATACAAAGAAGAAATTTTTGCAGAGCATATCCTGGAAGACACAACACAATATTACACCAAGCGTGGAGATTCTGTAGCCGCATCGGGTGGCATAGCACCTGATATTAATGTGGCAAGCATCACAAAAATTTCGCCAATGGTATTGAATCTTCTTCGAAAGCAGGGTATGGTCTTTGTGCATCGATGGATCGTTGAACATTGGCAATTCTTCATTGAAATAGAAACAACGGACGCTATTGAAAATCTTGACTTGGTAAGTGCGTATTTGGAAGAGGCAGGGAATGAGCTTTCAAACCTGAGTCCAAAAGAAATAGATTATATACAAGACTTTTTGATTTATAAAATGATGGCTTTTATATCATCTGAAGAAGCCTTAAAGTGGTTCACACTTAAAGATGAGCAAGTAATAGCAGCTATTAACTCTTTGTCAACGTAAATAATTAGAAAGAATTTATTCCCGTAGAAAAATAAGTTCCCCTTTTCGATCGTATTTGACAATTACAGAAGGACTCGGATCTTTTTCGGTTTGATCATAATCTTCACTGACCATATAATTAACAGCTCTAATAATCCTTAAATCTATTTCACCTCTATTTTTGGGAAAAGGTTGTCCGGATAGATTAGCCGAAGTCGAAACCAGGGGTCTATCGTATTTTTTGATAAGTTCTTGACAAAAGAAGTTATTTGTAACCCGGATTGCTACTGTTTTATCATGGGCTATTAAGTGATCGGGTAAATTTATAGGCTTAGAATAAATAACGGTCAAGGGGTGGGTATGATAAAATAATAGTGTTTCAATACGTGGGTGGATATGGGGTACATAACGTTTCAAGTGCATTATAGAATCTACCAAAAGAATTAATTTTTTCTCCGGATCTCTTTTTTTTAGTAAATTTATTTTTTGAATGGCACTTGGATTATAAGGATCACATCCTAGGCCCCAGACCGTGTCTGTCGGGTATAGTATCAACCCTCCTTGGTTTAATATCGTTATTATATTATTAAGTTGCAGTAAATCTGTCATGGCATCTTTCAAAATAAATTAAACAAATAATGAGTTTAAAAATTGTGTGATCTGCCAGTTTTATTAAAAAGATTCCTAATAGACAAAATTGAATAAAATACAATCGTTGTGACCAAGAGAAATAAGCAAAAGTTTATAAGACCCTCATTCGTATTATTAATAGGTGTTCTAGTCCTTTTCTGGCCTGATAAACAACTGGTGGCCCGGCATATTATCGGCGGTGAAATTACCTATGAATGCTTGGGTGACGGATCCGGCATTAATACGCGTAGATTCAGAATTAAAATGTCATTATACAGAGACTGCGCTGGTGGTGGAGCTGACTTTGATGCACAAGCAAATTTTGGTATTTATCAATGGGACAGCATACGGTATACCTATTATTCAACCCAGTTGGCTACCCATGATGTCGTGACGCGTGTATTGCCTGATGACAATCCATGCCTAATTATTCCCCCAGGTATTTGTGTAGAATCGACGGTCTACGAATTTGTTATTGATTTACCACTTTTTGATGGAAGCTATATTATATCCTATTCTCGATGTTGCCGCAATAATACGATTACAAACATTATTGATGCCCCTAATTCAGGGGCTACGTACTTTGTAGAAATAACGGATATTGCTCAAGTAAGTTATAATAATTCGCCGGTTTTTAATGATTTCCCACCGATAGCTATTTGCTTGAATCTTGATTTTGAGTTTGACCACTCAGCTTCCGATCAAGAGGGAGATCAGATTGTTTATAGCTTCTGTCCTCCCAAATATGGAGGAGGACCATTTGGAACCAATGAAAATCCTGGTGACCAATTTGCTTGTAATGGAGTCACCCCATCACCAGATCGATGTTTGCCTCCTTTTGAAGATGTACGTTTTCTTCCTCCATTTAGTGTCAATATGCCTTTGAGTGGAACTCCGGCCCTGACCATCGATAAAAACACCGGAATAATTTCCGGAGTGCCCGACGCATTTGGGCAATACGTGGTAGGTGTATGTGTAACCGAATTTAAAGATGGCAAAATCATGTCTGAAGTACGAAGAGATTTTCAATTCAATATAAGTCAGTGCGAAGAGACTGTATTTGCTGCAGTATTGGCAGATACCGTTGAAGGAGAAGATTTCGTTATTAACTCCTGTGGCAGTTTTACGGTTGACTTTATTAATGAAAGTTTTCAGGAACAATATATCCAAAACTATTTATGGGAATTTGATATTAATGGAACCCAACGATTCAATACACGAGACGCATCCGTTACTTTTCCATCATTAGGGAATTACCCAGGTAAAATGGTGATTAATAGAGGATTCGATTGTGCTGATTCTTTGTTCTTAAGTGTAAATGTGCTTCCGGATATTCGGGCTGATTTTGAGTTTGATTATGATACTTGCGTTGCCGGACCGATTCTATTTACCGATAAATCAGAAAGTGATGCGGATGGGGGGGTGGTAGAGTGGCGATGGGCTTTTGAAACGGGAGCAACGAGTAGCATTCGCAATCCTCAATATTACTTTCCTACACCTGGAGTGAAGAATGTAGCGCTTACTGCTATTGATGTGAACAATTGTCGAGAGACGATCGTCAAAGATGTATCCTACTTTCCAGTGCCATCAGTCATTGTAGTTGAGCCCAGTACTTTTAGAGGATGCGCACCCGCAAGTATTAAATTTAATAACCTGTCTACACCTATTGATTCCACCTATTTTATAGATTGGGACTTTGGGGATGGAGGTATGAGTATGGACATAAGCCCAACTCACATTTATGAGGAAGAAGGCACTTATAGTATAAATGTGGATCTGGTTTCGCCGATTGGTTGTAAAACGAGTGCTTCATTCAAAGACTGGATTATTATTCGACCAGGCCCAGATGCTGGTTTTGGATTTTCACCGGATGAACCCAGTAACACCAATCCCACTGTTAGTTTCTCAGATGAATCTATGAATGGGGTCAGCTGGTTTTGGATATTTGGAGATGGTAATTTCAGCCAGGAGAGAAGCCCGATTCATACTTTTCTAGATACCGGCTTCCATGAAGTATTGCAGATTGTAGTCCATGAAAGTGGTTGCACGGACACGGCTCGTTCACTAATTGATATTAGGCCGATTGTAAGTTATTATTTACCGAATGCATTCACCCCCAATAATGATGCAGTAAATGATACCTATTTTGGTAAAGGCGATATTGACTGGATGCGTGATTTCAATTTTACTATCTGGAACCGGTGGGGCCAGAAAATTTTCGAAACGGAAGATCCTTATGAAGGCTGGAATGGGGCTATTAACAATGTTGGCGAACAAGTACAAAATGGCGTTTACGTTTGTTTAGTGCGTTATGTTGATCCCCGGGGAGATGGGCATGAGATAAAAGGTTTTGCCACGGTAGTACGGTAATTTCTCTAATTATGAATTTTTAAATCCACCAATATCCAATTCGTATAAATAAAGGCAGAATTAGTATCGGCAACACAAACCTGACCTTTTCCAGAGGCTGTAAAAGTATTTAACGGATGTAAAAGATTCAAAGTCATCCTTAAAATCATCAGGTAATAAGGGATACTTTTCGGTGCAATAGATACGCCCACTTAAGTATTACCTTTCAGACTGTCTCCAATATACATTTCATCCAGACTATTCGTGGTAAGATTTACGTCGACACTACTATTTTCTGAATTGACCATGTATACGTATTTGTGCCACTGAACGCTGAAACTGACTTCTTGAGATTTGCAATAAGGAAAATCTTCAGGGTCCAACTATGGTCAATATGTCCTACTGGTCTTGAAAAATCAACCCAGCGGTATTCATAAAATGTACCTTGATGAAATTTACCTTTATAAAGACGATCCTGATCTGTCCGATAATATTCATCCAAATTCGTTTTGAAATATCGCAGTTCATTAATGGTATACTCACTTTCCAAAATTAACGTATCGTAAAGGATGGTAGTTGTTGGTATTTCATGCGGTACATCTGGAGACACATGAATCGTTTTTACATAAATCCAGGTATTACCCAATGCCAGGGGAAAATAGAGATTCATTCATACGAAGTTCCTGTTCTATAATAGTTTTTCTATTGGATGGTAATGAAGAAATAAAAACGCTGATCGATATATACACAATTTATAATAGATAAGGTGGAATTCTTGATATGGAAATTATCATTCAATGGCAGGGGATATATTAAATTTGATACTCATTATCAATGATTTATGAAAATAATACTAGGTTGAATTAGGCATAAAATCCTTCAAATTATCATTAATAAATTTGAGACATCGTTTTATTCAATTATGATATTAATTATTATCTTTGCACCTCTTTAAAATTTAAGAATCGAAATGGATCCTATAAAGTTTGTACACAGCCAATTGTCCGAGGAGAAAAAATTTCCAAAAATTACTCCTGGAGATAATGTAAATGTAAATTATAAAATTATTGAGGGTGATAAGGAAAGAATTCAGACTTTCCGAGGAGATGTTATTCAAATCAAAGGTACCGGCTCTACTAAAACATTTACGGTTAGAAAGGTATCTAATGGAGTAGGCGTGGAACGAATCTTTCCTTTTAATACACCAAATATTGTTAATATTGAGATATTAAAGAGAGGAAAAGTCCGGCGAGCAAAATTGTATTATCTAAGAGCCTTATCAGGTAAAAAGTCAAGGATCAAAGAAAAGAAATTTGTAAAAAAAGAAGCTTAGGGTCAAATCAACTTCTTATTATTTTATTCAAGCTTGATAATTTTAGCTACCCAAATCTTTCCTTCATTATTGCTCAAATTAATTATGAATAAACCATTCGGTAAGTTCACTGATATGGTTTCTTGCTTGGCTTCAAGAAAATAGGACGCCAGACGTTTACTTTGCAAATCGAATATATCTAATTGACTGATTCCTGACGCTTCGCCCAAATCCGTTTTGGTGATCGTAAATTTGTCTGAAATCGGGTTAGGTGCAATATCAAAATAGGACTTGTTGTTTTCCGTTGGACTCAGGCTTACCACACATAGAGGGCCGGAATTAACTCGTTCCACAATTACAAAATTATTGGAAACTTCAAAACAGTCATCTCCCAAATCACTTGAATGAATTACTTCTCCGGGGGTAGCACTAAATTTGCCCGTATAAGATACACTATATACTCTACACTTACCCGGAAGAGCACCTTCAAAGTTTAAAGTCGATGTTATAGAGTAAGCTAATATCTGATCCTGTTCATCAGTGGCCACAAAGGCTTTTGGTATTCCAGTAGCATCATCTGTTGTAAAAGATAATTCATCTGCACCGCCGTCACCAACGCATACAGTTGCTGAAGACTCACCATTTGAAGTAAAGACATTATGAGGCACCGGTACGGTGCGTATTATTTGAACGAAGTTATTTGAAAGATCCCAACATTCGTCAGAAAAAGCAATATTTCTCAGTTGATTGCCGACCCTGGCGGCGAACTCACCTTCATAGGCAACGCCATACACGCGACAAATCCCAATTGAGGCGAGTCCAAAATCGATACTATCGATAAAGGAAAAATTAATAATTTTTTCTAGGGTATCGGTAACTATATAGGCATATTGCAAATAAATCCCATCTATAGGTCGGAACTTGACAAAATCCAAATCATCATTTATAGGACAAGTGTATGCTTTTGAAAATCCAGGAACTGCTCGA
>JAHEJC010000235.1 GCA_024639065.1 Lewinellaceae bacterium
ATCTGTTTTTGAAGCACCCAAATTGGCTGTGTTAATCAGTCTTGCCATTGTTATGTCCGGTGCCACCATAGCTCAATTATTGCATGTTTCAAGTCCTTTGGCTATGGTGGTTTGCGGCTTGGTGATTGGAAATAACCTAGATGTAAACCACGATAGAGGCTCTAATGCCAAACTCTTGCTTAATGAAGTATGGGAAGTGCTGGATGAGGTATTGAATGGAATATTGTTTGTACTTATAGGTTTGGCTTTACATCTTTTAACCTTTGATCCCAAATTTTTGGTCATGGGAATTACAGCAATAGTTATTGTCTTAGCCACGCGATTCATCACTATTTATTCCACTTATTCCTTATTAAAACATCCTGAAACTCGTCCGATCAATACCGTAAAAATATTGACTTGGGGTGGATTGAGGGGAGGCATCTCTATAGCATTGGCACTAAGCTTGGGTGAATATCCTTTTGGTGATGGAATCATATTAATGACTTATACGGTTGTTCTTTTTTCTATTATTATTCAAGGACTTTCTATCGGTAAGCTGGTTAAATCACTTAAAAAATAGAAAATGATTTTGGATCAATATCTTATAGCGCTCGATGATAGTAGCGCGATGACAAAATACCAGGTTAACAAGGATGTGAAGAGAAATAATCAGCAAAAGCAATTTTTTGATCAAAGAAAAAGTCAAAAAGATTTACCTTGAGCAATAGTATTAAATCAAAAATTATCAATCATGAATTTAGTAGATTCCCTTTTGAATTTTTTAAAGAAAAAAGGTACTCCTGAAGAATTAAAAGCACCCGAAGGTGTTTGTCCAAACTGTTGGGGTAGAGAAGAATACGGAGGTCATTTTTACGAAAGGGTAAAACAAGAAAACCTCGATGTCCTTAGCAAAGAATCTAATGTCGGTTGGATAAATGCTTATGCAAACAAACACTTAGCCGGGATTGTGCTCCAGCGAATGGGTAAAGGAGAAGAACTTATTTGTGCTAAATGTAAAGTAAGCTATACTCATTCGGATAAACATGCTGATTCTTGAACTTACTCTTATGCAAACCTAATTCATTTGCTGTAACTAAATTGGTATTGGAGTAATTTGCCATTTATGAAGTGATCCAGTCTTGCGACGAGCAACAAAGACCTATATGACCTGAAAAGGATATTGCTCTATCCGCTTTGCTTTTGCAGCTTTCTACCTATCCAACTATCTTGGTAATAAACAAAGGTAGGGGCCAAAGATTATAACCGATATTAGTTTACATTCTATCTGGTTTGAAACTACTTGCATATATTAACTAAATAGTTTAACTTTATGGTTAACATGGAAAAAACCACTGAACAAATGATTTTGGAAACTGCAAGGAATCATTTTGTGCAGTATGGTTATGGCGCAGCACGTATGCAAGAAATTGCCGATGATGCCGGAATTAATAAAGCCATGCTGCACTACTATTTTCGATCGAAAGAAAATCTCTATCACGAGATCGTCATACGAACCCTCGATTATTTATTGCCGCGACTCTTTAAAGCTTTCAAACAGGAAGGGCTGTTATTTGAAAGAATTGAAAATATAATCGATACGTATATTGAAACACTCATTGAGCAGCCGGATATTCCGTTTTTTGTGATGTCGGAACTTTCTCAAAAAAGAGAGCGATTTATCGAAGAATTAAAGAAGCGTTCTAAACATTTTCCTCCGGTTCAATCCTTTCTGGCACAGATGGCTCAAGAAATGCAAGCTGGAAAGATTAAGCAAATCAATCCCATTCACTTATTTCTAAACATATTAAGTATGACGGTATTTCCTTTTATCGTAAAACCAGTTTTCTGTACATTATTTGAATTCTCAGATACTGCTTTCGAACAATTAATGTTGGAAAGAAAACCAATTATTATGGAATTTATAAAATCATCCATCGAGTTAAAATGATTTTTCTTTTTATCAACTCTAGTAAAGATCATGATCAATATGAATAATAAAATTAGTTGCTTAGGTGTATTATTTTTAATCCCGTATTGGGTATATACGCAGCCCATGCAAAATCTCAGTCTTGACGAAGCCTACCAATTTTTAGAAAGTAGATATGCCGTTTTGAAAGATGCTGCTATTTTGGAAGATATTTATCATAAAGAAATTGAAATACTTGATATTGCCAAATTACCCAACTTGCAACTTAAGGCAGAAGGGCGACTACAATCAGCAAGTACCAGGCTGGAAGTGGATGAATCAATGCAACAACCTTTCAGTATTGATCAACCCTTATATTCACTAAGAACGTTTGCTGAAGCTCACTATGTGCTAAAAGATGGTGGATTAAACGAGGTGCAGAAACGGTTGAAAGCAGTTGATTTACAACGAGATTTGCAAACCGTAGAAGTCACTCGATTTGCGCTTAGAGAACGTATTAATCAATACGTGGTCGGAATCATTCTACTAAGGGAACAATCTAAATTATTTGGTTTTACGCTGCAAGACCTTGTTACGCGTAAAGAGAATGTGGAGGCCTCCGTTGAGTTTGGTGTGATGTTGCCCAGTGAAGTTACCAAAATGGAAGTGAAGGAGCTTGAGATTAAGGCCCAAGAAAATAATTTAATTTATAGGTTGGGAGGATTAATTAAGTCGTTGTCAGATTTGCTAGGAGTGGAATTGGCAAGAGATGTTGAACTTAAGCTGCCGGATTTTCCCGACGCTGAACTAATTCCAGCCATAAATCGACCAGAAACCAAATTGTTTGAGGTCCAGCAGCAGGCTATATTGGCCAGAAGTGATCTATTAGAAGTTGCGCTCCAACCCAAACTAAGCGCTTATGCCCAAGCAGGCCTTGGTTATCCCAACCCACTAAATATTCTGGATAATGGGATCGCACCGTTTGGCATTATTGGACTTCAATTGAATTGGCAGATAACCGATTGGAAAAAGAATAAACTGGATCGAGAAGTACTCACTCTTCAAGCTTTAAAGCTGGAAAATGCGCAAGAAACTTTTGAATTTAATATGCAATCCAAGGAAGCTAATTATCTATCTGAAATAAATCGATTAAAAGCGCAAATTGAGTTTGATAAAGATATTGCCGATCTACAAGGCGAGATACTGAAGCAATTGGCCGCTCAGTTGGATGAAGGCGTGATTACGTCGGCTGATTATGTATCCCAGTCCAATGCTGAGTTGATAGCCAGACAAAACTTATTAGTAAATCAAACTGAATTACTGAAGACTCAACTAGCGTTTTGGAATGATCGTGGGGCTTATTAATATCTTTTAAAGGATTGTACTATTAGGAAACAACAAAATTAAGACATAAAAATGCAAAAAATAATTCTAATTCTCTGCACAGTTGTATGCCTGTTCGGGTGCCAAAAGAAAGCTGAAATTTCGGATGCTTACGGAAATTTTGAAGCTACCACTACTGTCATCAGTGCTGAAACTCCTGGTAAGATTCTGTTCTTAAATGTAGAAGAAGGACAGAAAATTGATGCCGGAACTTTGGTAGCAATCATTGATACAACGCAGCTGGATCTTCAGCGAAAACAGATTCAAGCAAGTATTAATACACTCCCTAAAAAATTGAGAAATACATTGGCAGATATTGAGGTTTTAAAAGATCAACAAACTAATCTTATCAGAGAAAGGGATAGGGTTCAGCGCCTGTTGGCAAAAAAAGCTGCTACACCTAAACAATTGGATGATTTGAACGGACAGATTCAAGTAGTAGAAAGGCAGATAGAAGCTATTCGGTCACAAACCCAAACTGGCAACCGGGCCATTCTGGCTGAAAAAGAACCGCTCATCGCTCAGATTGCGATCATCAATGAACAGATTCGAAAAGCGTATGTATACAATCCGATTCAAGGAACGGTTTTGACCAAATTGGCTGAACCCTTTGAATTGGTGGGGGTGGGCATGCCCTTGTATCGAATCGGTAAACTGGATACCATGACTTTGAGATTTTATGCAGATGCGGTGCAAGTTCAAAAAGCAAAACTTGGGCAGCAAATTCAAGTGTTGGTTGATCAGGGTGAAGCGGGTTATGAAGAAACAGCAGGAATAATAAATTGGATAGCAGAGGAAGCGGAGTTTACTCCTAAGACGATTCAGACGAAAGAAGACCGGGTAAACCTGGTATACGCTATCAAAGCGGCGGTGTCCAATCCTCACGGATTATTAAAAATGGGTATGCCTGCAGAGGTAAATTTTTCAAAAAAAAAGCTAGAAGGAGCTGAAGACTAAATACCATGAGTGCCGTTAAAATAGAGAATATTTCAAAATCTTTTGATACCGTATTAGCCTTGGCTCAGGTCAGTTTTGATGTACTAAAAGGAGAATTGTTTGGGTTGATTGGACCGGACGGTGCCGGCAAGACTACAATGTTTAAAATACTTACTACGTTGTTGATGCCGGATCAAGGAAAGGCTTATGTGGAAGGGTTCCATACAGTCAAAGATTATAAGAAAATAAGGAGGATTATTGGTTATATGCCCGGTAAATTTTCATTGTACCAAGACCTTACGGTGGAAGAAAATTTAAATTTTTTTGCCACTATTTTCAATACTTCTATCAAAGAGAATTATCATTTAATCGCAGACATATATGGACAACTAGAACCTTTTAAAAAACGCAGAGCAGGCAATTTATCCGGAGGGATGAAACAGAAATTGGCCTTGTCTTGTGCTTTAATACACGAACCGAAAGTATTGTTTTTGGATGAACCTACCACTGGGGTCGATGCAGTAAGTAGAGCTGAATTTTGGGAGATGTTAGGTAGATTAAAGGCAAAGGGAATTACAATCGTTGTGAGCACTCCTTATATGGATGAAGCTTCTCTTTGTGAGCGCATTGCTTTGATTCAAACGGGAAAGATCCTTTCTATTGACACTCCGGAGCATATCACCAATGCATACCACAAGCCCTTGTATGCAGTCCGGTCGGATGATTTTTTTAGATTGATGAAAGAACTACGTGGTCAGCATTTTGCAGAAAGAGTAGAGCCATTTGGAGAGTATCTACACTTAACTACTAAAGACCAAATAACAGAGCATGAAATCCACCAATACATACAATCACAAGGTCATTCTACGATTGAATTGAGTGCTATTGAAGCGACCATAGAAGATGTTTTTCTTGATTTGATGCAAGCAAACTGATATGACGACTATAAAAGCAATAGAAGCCAATCTTCTGACCAAGCGATTTGGGTCATTCACAGCCGTTGATGCGATTACTTTTGATGTTCAGCAAGGTGAGATTTTTGGATTTTTAGGAGCCAATGGAGCTGGTAAAACGACTGCGATCAAGATGTTGATTGGCTTGAGTAGACCCACGGATGGACAAGCTAAAGTTGCCGGATTTGATGTTTATCGGCAGACAGAACAAATCAAGAATCATATTGGATATATGAGCCAGCGGTTTAGTTTATATGAAGATCTAACCGTCAAGCAAAATATTCGCTTTTATGGTGGAATCTATGGATTGTCTCGAAGGGAAATTAAAACTAAGACAGAAGAGATCGTTTCAAATTTGGAACTTCGGGATTATTCTAACAAGGTAGTTGGTGCTTTGCCATTAGGATGGAAACAGCGTCTTGCTTTTGCTGTTGCCGGGGTACATGATCCCAAAATAATATTTTTGGATGAACCAACCGGAGGAGTAGATCCAGCCACCAGAAGACAGTTTTGGGAAATGATCTATGCCGCAGCAAATCAGGGGGTAACTATTTTTGTAACTACCCATTATATGGATGAAGCGGAGTATTGTGACCGGATCAGTATTATGGTGGATGGAAAAATTGAAGCGTTGGATTCACCCAGGAACTTGAAAATTCAATTTGAAGCTAAAAGTATGGATGATGTCTTTATAAAATTGGCAAGAGCATGATGCTTCGTACATTTATAGCGTTCGTAAAAAAAGAGACTTTCCATATTCTGAGGGATCCACGCACCTTGTTCATTCTTTTTGGAATGCCGATCGCTTTGGTCTTTATTTTTGGTTATACCATAACCAATGAGTTTACCGGAGCGTCCATTTCGGTAGTCGACCAATCTAAAGACAAACTTAGTCAGGCCTTGATTGATCACCTCGTTGCCTCAGGACATTTTGAATTGATCAATGTATCCGATGATATAGTTTCTTTGGAGAATGACTTTAAGGCTGGTGTAGTAAAAATGGGTGTAGTAATCAGCCCTCTATTTGAGCAGCATTTTTATCGGGATAAAAAGGCTACGGTTCAGATAATTGCAGATGCAACCGAACCAAATTATGCGGCTACCTTGACAAATTATGCTACGCGTATGATCAATGCATTCCAAAATACAAAATCGGAGATAAGTTCGATTCCCTATCAATTAGACATTGAATCCCGTATGTATTATAATCCTAAATTGATTGGGGCATATAATTTTGTGCCCGGAGTAGTCGCATTGATCTTGATGCTTATATGTGCTATGATGACTTCATTAACCATAGCCAAAGAAAAAGAAATGGGAACTATGGACCTGTTATTAGTTTCTCCTTTACATCCATTATTAATCATTCTGGGAAAAGTGACACCCTATGTTATTTTATCCTTCATCAATGCGATCATCGTCCTGGGTATTGGTTACTTCGTTTTTACCGTTCCCATTAAAGGGAGCCTGGTACTCCTGTTATTATTGGTTCTATTGTATTTAATGGTCGCTTTGGCTTTGGGTATTCTTATATCTACCAAGGCAAATTCGCAACAAACGGCCATGATGTCCTCCCTGTTTATATTATTGTTACCCACGATGTTGTTGTCAGGGTTTATATTTCCGATTGCCAGTATGCCCGTGATTTTGCAATATATTTCTAAAATCATTCCAGCGAAGTATTTTATTATTATTGAGAAAGCTATTATGTTGAAGGGGGCTTCTTTAGATTCTGTGATAAATCCGGTAATCGTTCTTGGTATTATGTTAGTCATTTTATTGGCTGCAGCACTTAAAAATTTTAAAGTAATTTATAAATAAATTATGTATCGACTCTTTCATATAGTTCAGAAAGAATTTATTCAGATTGCTCGTAACAAAGCCATCTTACCTCTGATGACGGTGGTGCCTATCGTACAATTGATCGTTCTTACGTTTGCTGCAAATAATGAAGTAAAAAATGTTCAGTTAGCTATTGTGAATCACGATCAGTCAACTTACGCCAGACAACTGATCCAAAAAATTCAAGTGTCGGATCGTTTTATTTTGGTAAGCACTCCAAGATCTTCTAAGGAGGCGGACGCTTTAATGCAAGGGGGTGAAGTCGACATTGTGTTGACAATTCCGCCCAAATTTGAGAAAAGGTTTTACCAGCTGAAGTCAGGTAAAATTCAATTACTGGTTAATGCTATTAATGGTCAACAGGCAACCGTTGGTGCCTCCTATTTATCTTCTATAATTCAATCGTTCAATAAAGAGATTCGAAGTGATGCTGCTCCGCAATTGTTTGTTCAAAAAGTAAATCCGATCCCCAGGATAGAAACCACGAATTCCTATTGGTATAATCAGGACCTAGACTATAAATATTTTATGGCACCTGGCATTATGGGAGAGCTGGTTACTATTTTAGTCATGTTGCTTACTGCTATGAATATTGTACGTGAACGGGAAATCGGGACCATCGAACAAATAAATGTTACCCCAATCAAAAAATGGCAGTTTATACTTGGTAAGATGATCCCTTTTTTGATAATTGGATTTGTCTTACTGACGATAGGTCTGACTGCCGGCAAGTTAATTTTTGATGTGCCTTTCCGAGGTAACCTTGGAATCATATTCGCCTATTGCCTGGTTAATCTCATGGCGGTACTTGGGTTGGGCTTATTTATTTCAAATCTTTCCAACACACAGCAACAGGCTATGTTCACCACTTTCTTTTTTGTAATCATATTTATCCTCATGAGCGGACTTTTTACACCGATAGAAAGTATGCCCAAGTGGGCTCAATATCTTACGATCCCCAATCCGATTGCGCACTTCGTCAATGTCATGCGTTCCGTATTGTTAAAAGGGAGTGGTTTTTCAGATGTATGGTTCAACTTTTGGGTGACTGGAATTTTGGCAATTATTTTTAATACGTTGGCTGTATGGAGCTATAGAAAGGTGAGTTGAAGGCTTCATGGCCTAATGGTTTCAAGGCATCATGCTATGTCCTTTAAGACTTTGCGAGCAGGCCTGAACCTGGACACCCATCCTAGATTCTTAGCTTCAACACGTTTTGCAAACTTAGCTCAACCTCCACTTTTTTTAGGAACTCCGTATTATTATAAATTCTATTATTTTGAAAGGTTGAAACCTTTACGTATTGAAGCTATGATGCCTACCATGAAGCCATATTTTACCAATAAATACGCATAAACTCTTCTGCTTTAACAACCATTTTAGTGGAACCGATTACTAAAGGTGCTCTTTCATGTAGTTCAGTAATGGGTAAATCCATAATTCTGGTTTTTCCATCCGATGCTTTGCCATTTGCTTGTTCAATCATAAAGGCTAAAGGGTAACACTCATACAGCAGTCGAAGTTTTCCGTTAGGATAGGTTTTGGAAGTAGGGTAAATATAAATACCTCCTTTAATTAGGTTTCGATGAAAGTCAGCCACCAGTGACCCAATATAACGTGCTGTATATGGGCGACACGAAGACTTGTCATATTCTTGGCAATATTTTAGATAACGTTTGACGCCTTCAGGAAAATATAGGTAATTCCCTTCGTTGACAGAATAAATGCAACCATCCGCAGGGCTCTGCATATTGGGGTGAGACAGGAAGAATACGCCAATGGCAGGATCAAAAGTAAATCCATGTAGACCATTGCCTGTCGTATATACCAACATGGTAGAAGATCCATAGACGACATATCCTGCTGCTAATTGCGCATTACCTCCTTGTAAAAAGTCTTCATTTGTGAGTGGGGAACCTATTGGAGAGATGCGCCGGTAGATCGCAAAAATAGTACCAGTAGATACATTTACTGAAATATTAGAGGAGCCATCCAACGGGTCCATTACTAATAGGTATTTTGCCTTTTTCGCAGCTTCTGTATCAAATTCGACAAATGTTTCATTCTCTTCAGATGCAACGCCTGCAACATCCCCATTGTACTTCATAGCAGCAATGTAGCTGTTGTCCGCAAACACATCCAATTTTTGTTGTACTTCTCCCTGGATATTTTCTGAAGAAGTAGAGCCAATAATATCTTTGGTGATTCCGGCCTTGTTTACTTCTTTGTTAACGATTTTTGCTGCAAGACGTATAGAGCTTAATACGCTTGCAAATTCCAGTCGACCACCTGGAAAATCTTTTTCATTGGCCGCAATAAATTGACCTAGGGTTTGTATTTCAGACATAAGCAATTAATATTTCAATTCGTATTTATAATTGAGTTGAGGGCCTTCAGATAGGAGGTCATCCGAAACCAACCTTTCAAATTTTTTAGCATTTTCAATAAATAAAAGGACTAGCTTATTGGCTGTAGCATAATAATTCATTTCGTCCTTCCAGGTTTCTCTAGCGCTCAACTCCTGAGAAGGTACCTCAGGAATTGTTATTGGAATATTCACTTTATATTCTGAATAGGTCCGACAACCCACATTTTTATGCTTTCCATGTAAAACAGCTTGAATCATAGCTCTAGTATATTTTACCTAGATACGTTTACCTACTGGGTTAGGACCACGCGTAGAGGACTTTAAATATAATATGTCAAAATGAACTATATAAAATTATGGCTTATTAATGACATGCTCAAAACCTGCCAAGAATTATATATGGCCATTATTCATATATAAAAAATCTTATTTCAATATTTCAGAGATGCACTAATGATATAAACAGATTTGACCAAATCATGTAATTAAATATCGAAAATATTCAGATTTAAATAGCAATGCCAATTGACCCTTTGATAATGAAAAAATCA
>JAHEJC010000018.1 GCA_024639065.1 Lewinellaceae bacterium
CCTCTATCATCAACTAAAGCATCCGCATAATCACCTGACGTTGTATGAGAAGACCCATGTGCCTCACTATGATCGTCGGAATGACTATCATCAACATGTTCTGCTCCATGAGCATGGGCAATATTGTGCATCAAATAACTTTCACCTGGTATAACCAAATCTTCCGTTCTGTTTCCGTCCGCATCCAGGTACACACCATCTTCTAAATGGGTGCCAAACGGATTGGTACTTACGGTCATGCATTCTTTGCCTATCAAGGTATTCCATTCCCATGCTTGGCAACAAAGGAATCCAGTCCCTCCCACAATCGTCAAAAGCATCCAGAAAACGACCCCTTTCTTATTCTCGCGATGCCCTTCTTGAACAGCTCTCATCATCGTAAATGAACTAAAAAGAAGCACGAAGGTCATGAATGTCACAAATACTAGTGGTAAAACCGCATCACCTGCAAATGGAAATTTTTGGAATACAAAATCAGGCACTGGCCAAGCAGGCATACTAAATCTCAATGCACCATAAGCTATCAAAAATCCGGCAAAGGTAAAAGCATCAGATATGAGAAAGTACCACATCATGATCTTTCCATAGCTTACTTTAAAAGGAGATTTTCCTCCTTCCCATAAATCCGCTTCCGGTTGATTATGTACTTCTGTCACTGCTGTATCAGACATAAATAATTATTGTATCAATAAAAAAATCAACAAATAAATCCAAAGAAAATCAACAAAGTGCCAATAATGTAATGACAACTCAAACCTTAATAATCGCTTATCAGAAATTTTAAAAGACAATCCAAATGCATGTGAAATAGCTACAAATAGTACGGCTATACCTCCCAAAACATGCGCTGCGTGTAGACCTGAGATTATATAGAAAAAAGACCCCGAAGGATTTCCATTTAATTCAACCCCAATTTCGTAAAGACTGGTCCAACCCGAATATTGCATGACTACAAAAGTAATTCCCAAAAGAAAAGTCAGTACCAGACCCCAGCGATAAATAGCTGCTTTTCCTCTTTTGTAGGCCAAATAAGAACCATGCATGATGATGCTGGACAAGAGAATCACAAAGGTGCTCACATAAAATATAGAAGGTAATTCGAATTCGAGCCAATTTCCAGCAGCCTTTCTTACGATAAACGCACTCGTAAGGGCTGCAAACATCATAATGATGCTTGCCATTGCTGACCACAAAGCAAATTTTTGTGGATGTATTTTATATCTATTTCTTGGTTTGATGGTTACCGTACTCATTTTATAAACTACCAATTAACAAAACAATGAACGCCGTAGGCAAATAATATAAAGAAGCAAACAACAAAGATCTTGCTGATTCCCTATTGTTTAGCTTATAAAACTTCCAAGCTTTCCATACATAAAATAAACAGGTAACTAAAACCAATGCAGTCACCCATCCATTTAAAAAACCATAATACCATGGACCTAAACTCACCGGAATTAATAACAGCGTGTAAATAAATGATTGCTTACCTATTTCAGCGCTTCTTCCTTTATCCATATTAGGCAACAATCGGTAACCAGCTTTTTTGTAATCATCAAACGCCAGCCAGCCAATGGCCCAAAAATGGGGCATCTGCCAAATAAACTGAATAGAGAATAAGATGATCGCCATAGTTGAAAATACGCCATCATGGGCGACAAATCCAATTGCAGCCGGTAATGCACCCGGTATAGCACCTATCAATACAGAGATAGGTGAAATTCTTTTCATTGGCGTGTAAACGAATGCATATAGCACAAATGACATTGCACCTAGCAAAGCGGTTAGCGGATTTATTAAAGCAAGCAAAAACAAACCCACAATACACATCAATCCTGCAAAAATCACCGCATCGGAAATAGACATTCGATTACCTGGTAACGGTCTTGCAGCTGTCCTCAACATTAATAAATCAAAGTCTTTTTCAAGAACCTGATTCAATGCATTTGCCGCACAAGTGATCATAAAACCACCGGATAGCAAATAGATCATGGTCGTCCAGTGAACGATTCCACCTGTCGCAATTAAGTACCCAATCATAGAAGTAAAGACGACCATCATGGTTAATTTCATCTTAACCAATTGGGCAAAGTCTCCAAGTCTACTATGGGATTGAGAAGCTGATATATTTGATGATTTACTCAATATTTAATCTTTTTTAATGATTTTCAGGTGCTTCTTCAGGCGTCATAGGAACATACTGTGGAATATATTCACGTTCATCTTTATTGTAGTCATAAGACCATCGATGTACACTGGGTATTTTTCCAGGCCAGTTGCCATGAACGGGATGAATAGGTGTTGACCATTCCAACGTATTCGCTTGCCAAGGATTCTGGTCTTCCACTTTCTTGCCTTTGTAAATGCTATAGAAAAAATTAATTACAAAAAGCAAAGAAACAGCGAATACCAGAATGGCTGCAATGGTTATGAATTTATTCATTGTGTCAAAATGACGGAAGGTATCAAATACATCAAAACGATAATATCGTCTAGGCACGCCCGCCATACCCATATAATGCATGGGCCAGAAAATAGCATAGGCACCAATCAATGTTCCCCAGAAATGAATCTTGCCAATGGTTTCATTCATGAACCGACCAAACATCTTGGGAAACCAGTGATATACACCAGCAAACATGCCAAAAAATGCGGCTACCCCCATCACAATATGAAAATGCGCCACCACGAAGTAATTGTCGTGCATAACTATATCAATGGCTGAATTACCTAGAAATATTCCAGTCAATCCACCCGAGATAAACATTGAAACAAATCCTATTGCGAATAGCATTGGGGTATTTAAGCGCAGATTGCCTTTATAGAGCGTGGCAATCCAGTTAAATACTTTGACCGCTGAGGGCACTGCAATAATCAGCGTAAACAGGACAAAGAAATTTGAAATAAATGGATTCACACCAGCCATAAACATGTGATGCGCCCATACAATAAAGGATAAAAATGCAATAGCTAAAATCGAATAAACCATAGCTCTATATCCAAATATTGGTTTCCGGGCGTGTACCGACATGACTTCAGATACAATGCCCATTGCGGGTAAGATAATGATGTAAACTTCCGGGTGACCCAAGAACCAAAAAAGGTGCTGATAAAGAATCGGACTACCACCAGCATAATCCAGTGCTTGACCTGCAATATATATATCGCTTAAAAAGAAACTCGTACCCAGCGCCCTGTCCATAGTTAGCATTAAGAATCCGGACACCAGTACTGGAAATGATAATAATCCAATAACAGCCGTTATAAAGAAAGCCCAAATGGTCAGGGGCATTCTCCACATGCTCATCCCTTTAGTACGAAGGTTCAATACGGTGGTGATGTAATTGATCCCACCCAGGAGCACCGAGACCACAAAAAATACAAGGCTCACTACCCATAAGGTCATCCCAGCCCCCGATCCAGACGAAGCCTGGGGCAATGCGGATAATGGCGGATACGCCGTCCATCCTCCGGCAAAAGGTCCGGTACTCACAAACAACGAAATAAACATGACAACACTGGCTAAGAAAAAGAACCAATAAGATAACATGTTTAAAAACGGAGAAGCCATATCCCGTGCACCTAACTGGAGTGGTATTAGAAAGTTAGAGAAAGTCCCGCTCAAGCCAGCAGTAAGCACAAAAAAGACAATTATGGTGCCGTGCATTGTAACTAATGCATAGTAAAAATCCGGACTCAAAGTACCAACTCCATCCGGATCGATTTCAATCCATTTGCCTAATAAAGGCTTAATCCAAGCCATGGATTCTTCAGGAAATCCTAATTGCATTCTAAACACCAGCGACATCGCTGCTCCAACAATGGCCCAGAAAATACCCGTGATTAAAAACTGACGAGCAATGATCTTGTGGTCCATACTGAATAAGTAAGTCGACAAGAAATTGGATTGGTATTTGTCTCCTTCATGGTGTTCATGAAAATGATCATCAAAGCCTTCCTTTTCTATAATTACATCAGGTTGATATTTCAAAATTTCAGCCATAGCTAGGGATATAAAAAATTTAATTAATTATTTTAAATTCAGTGCGTCTATTTTTCTTTCTTCCTGCATCCGTATCATTAGTATCAATTGGTCTATTCTGGCCATACCCTTGGGCAGTCATCCGGGCATCAATAATACCTTTATCCAGCAAAAAACTTCTAACAGCTTCTGCCCGTCTTTGAGACAACTCAAGATTAGCTCCAGCGTCGCCAGTATTATCTGTATGACCAGCCAATTCTATTCTTAGGGCCGGGTTATCATTTAATACGTTGTTTAAGTTTGTCAATTCATAGATAGACTCCGGAGTCAAGGTTGCTGAACCTGTTTGGAAGGTTACGTATTTTAGCTGGACAATCTTATCTTCCGGATTTTCAGCTGCCATGGCACTTTCAAAATTATTCATGAATTCGGCGGAACGTTGCTTTATTTCAATGTTTAGCAACTTTCCTTTATGAGGATCTCCGTCCGTATTCCGAATACTGCTTAAATAATAAGAGGGTTGTTCACTCAACCATTTATCATATTCGGTTTGAGAAACGACTTTCAACACTCTGCGCATACTCCAATGACCTTTACCACATAATTCCGAACAGGCCAATTCATATTCAAACATTTTCCAAAATGGAGCACTTTCCGCATCGGTCTCGTCATACGGGAAATCATAGTTCCCGGAAGTCCTCAATTTTTCTCTGTATTCTTCAGTTGTTTCTTTTGGAGTAAAAACAAAGTAAGTAGGAATTCCAGGGACTGCATCCATCTTAACCCTGAAATGAGGTAAATAGAAATTATGTAGAACATCTTTAGAGGTAATCCTTACTCTTACTTTCTTACCGACCGGTAAAACAATTTCACTGGGTTGGATATCATCTAAGTTTTTTTCGTCCATCCAATCCTGACCCAATACATTGACACCATCTATAAGTTTATAGTTTCGGCTGCCCAAAGCTCCGTCCGGTCCAGGGTATCTTAACAGCCATCCAAATTGTTGGCCAGTTGCTTCTATCTCTATATAATCTTCTCCTTCCGTTATATCCGCCATCGTTTTATTCCAGGCCAACAAACCTTTGGCAACCAACCCACACATAACAATAGCCGGTATAACTGACCACCAAATCTCGAGTGCATTGTTATGTGAGATAAATGAAGCTTTGTTTCCTCGTCTACCCCGATATTTATATCCAAACCAGAACAATGCAATTTGGGTAGCAACAAAAACGATCCCAGTGAATAGGAGTGTGGTGTTGAAAAGCGAATCCAATTCTTGACCATGCTCAGAAGCCGCTGAATGGGGCCCATAGCCCAACATCCAATCTTTATAATAGATAGCAGATCCAACACAAAAAATTAAAAAGGCAATCATGAAGAACACCAACCATCTACCTGTATTAAAATTACTGCGTTCTTCAGCATCCGATTCATCTTTAAGACCAGTAGCAATTTCTGTCACCTTACCGATCTGGAAAAGAACGATAAAAATCAAGGCTACAATTCCTAAAATAACTAAAGCTGTCATAGTGATTTTATATCTTAATTGATTTTAGTAATATGATTACACATGATGATGCAAACTTTCTTGTAAATAAGGATCTTTTGCTGGCTCCAAGGAAGCCTTCGAAAGAATCGTCAACACCACAAATAGAAACAATCCCACAAATCCTATTAATGTACCAAGCTCTAAAATGTGCGGAAATATAAATCCGGTCACACTCGTTCCGTGTTCAGCTGCAGCACCATCATGAGCATGTCCTGCCAGTTCATGTGCGGTGTGCAAGGCTCCTGGCTTAATTAATTGAAAGATATCCATCCAATGACCCAGGAAAACCACAACGGCAACAAATATCATCGTACCATTTCTTCGTTTTGTGCTATTGCGCAGCAAAACCAGGAAGGGCAGGGCAAAATTAATTAGCAAATTTCCGTAGAATAAAATTGGGTAATCTTTTATTCTAGTTAGGAAATAACCAGTTTCTTCGCCTACATTTCCATACCAGATCAACATATATTGGGAAAACCATAAATAGGTCCAAAAGATCGAAAACGCAAATAACAATTTTCCTAAATCATGCAGGTGATCGCGATTGAAATTTTCAAAATATCCCTGCGCTTTTAAATACAAAATGATTAATATAGTTATACAAATCATAGCCACAAACCAACTTGCTGCTGTATACCACGCAAATAAGGTACTATACCAGTGTGGATCAATAGACATAACCCACTGCCAAATCATAGCTGCTGAGGTAAATCCCACAATCGGCAGAGCAGCCGCCGCATAAATTCTCATCTTCCGATGGTGCTCAAAACTATTTTCACCTTGTTCATCTTCTGCTAATGACAACGATCGAATTTTTCTAGCCAGGAAATACCACAATCCACCAATAATAAGGGTGCTCAACAAATACCAATTATCATTAAGAAAACCTGATTTCCCTTGTAATAATGCATCATTTGCAACAGATTCAGGATCACTCCAATGATAAAGGTGATGATAACCAACGTAATTCCCAATCGCCACAATCACCATCAATACTAATCCTACCGGAAGAAACAAACTAAAGGCTTCCCAAACTCTTTTGAACACAACATACCAACCAGCCCAGGCGGTTATGGAGGCAGCCATAAAGAATAGTGCCATCAATGCGATTCCCGTGAAGAAAACTGAATTATGTAAAAAGTTAGTCCAAAACCGGGTATGCAGCTCATCATCAGCCCCAAAAAAAGTAGCCAGTAGTGACAACACACCTATCGCCATCATAGCGATACAAACCGTGCGATGATTTTTAGAAATTGTTAATGTTTTCATTTAAATGCTCTTCAAAAATTTAATGATCATGCCCATGGTTATCATCTTGCTGATGCTCACCTTGTTCAGAATGATTTTCTTCAGTTTCTTCAGAATGCGTTTCTTCCGGAGCATGCATCGCTGCATATATTACACCAGGAATATCTACATTGTTTAATGTATTAACTTTTTCCGAATATTCCAGGCCCTTGCTTTTTGCTTGCAGACTTCGGATATAATGTATTACTTCCCACCTTTCCAGATAGGACAATTTATCAGCATGTGCTCCCATCACGTTTTTACCATATATTATACCATGATAAAAACGTCCATTGGATGCAGCGATAAATTCATCGGATGTAAGAATAGCTGGTTGATTGGGATAAACACCTCCCGGGTCCCTGACCAGATAACCGTTTCCATCTGCTTTCTCTCCATGACATATTGCACAATAGATGTCATATAACTCTTTACCCTGTTTTAATCCAGCCTCCGTAATTGGTAAAGGATTGTCGATGATTTCAGTAATCGCTCTGGTTCGCTCTTCTTCGGTATCCTTATAGTAATAAGGAACATTTCCATTTGCCGGAATCGCTATCCCACGATCATCATCACGCCTAGCACCACCTGCCTCTCCTCTAGCTATAGTTCCTTGAACTGGCTTACGGGGCATGGCATATTTCTTATAGTCATCCTCACTTCCCCATGTATTATAGTAGTAGTAATTATAATAATTCGCCTCATAGGCTGTGGAGTGCACCATATCGGGCATAAACTCATGACCTGGTTTCTCACCCCCGGCTGGTGAGCAAGCGTGGACAATGATTATAAATCCAAGTGCAATGATGATATTTTTTATAGTAACCATTTTATTTACTTAAATGACTTTTGTACTTATTTCTTCTGCCCCGGAATCTTTCAAAAAAGATTCTCTTTTATCAATTTCTTCTTCAGACAGGTTCGATGCATCAAAGGCAATACAAAATTTATCGTCGGTAATGCGATCATGAAGGGTAGGATTGGTTACCCCAGGCCCCATACCACTGATTGTGTAAAACACAACCACCATACCTATGGATGAAAAGAGGACCGTGAGCTCAAACGTAATGGGTATAAACGCTGGAATAGACCAATATGGTTTACCTCCAAATATGATCGGCCAATCACTGGTAAATATCCAGGTCATTCCCAAAAAAGCAGTGAGCGTACCTAACAGACCAAAGATAAATCCCACAATGTGTAACCTAGATTCTGATAAATGTAATGCTTCATCCATCCCGTGAACCGGAAATGGAGAAAATACATCCCAGATGACTAGATGAGCATCATTTGCTTTATGTACAGCGTGTAGCAATTCTTCTTCATCGCTGTAAATTCCAAATAGTATTTCTTTATTTTTTGTTGCCATATTGGACCATTCAATTTATTCTTTCAAAACAAGTTTATGGTTGACTTCCTTCTACAACCTCGGCAGTTGCCGATGCCTGCTCATGACCATGAACATATTGATCTCCAGAAGATTTCAGTATATGTTTTACTTCCGCAATCGCCACTACAGGAGCCACCCGAGTAAACAGTAAATAGAAAGTAAAAAAGATACCAAGAGTCCCCAAGAATATGCCTATTTCAACGAACGAAGGCACGTAATAACTCCAGCTAGAAGGTAGATAATCCCGCGCTAAGGTCGTGCCTATTATAACAAATCGTTCAAACCACATACCAATATTTACAAAAATGGACATGAAAAAAGTCCACCAAATATTTCGTCTAATTTTTCTAAACCAGAATACTTGCGGGGACAATACATTACAAGCCATCATTCCGAAATAGGCCCACCAATAAGGTCCTAATGCCCTGTTGAAGAATGCAAACTGCTCGTAAACGTATCCGGAGTACCAGGCAATAAATAATTCAGTGAGATAAGCGACCCCTACAATGGTTCCAGTAACTAAGATCACCTTATTCATCGACTCGATATGTTCTATAGTAATATATTCTTTTATATTCAAGACATGCCGGGTGATCACCATTAAAGTCAATACCATGGCAAATCCGGAAAAGATAGCTCCTGCTACAAAGTAAGGAGGAAATATCGTGGTATGCCAACCGGGAATCACAGAAGTGGCAAAGTCAAAACTTACAATCGTGTGAACAGAAAGGACTAGCGGTGTAGCAAGTCCTGCCAAAACTAAGGAAAGGGATTCCCAGCGTTGCCAGTGTTTAGCCGATCCTGTCCATCCAAAAGATAAGAAATTATAGAATTTTTTTCTGAGACCTTTTGCTCGATCTCTTACTGTAGCAAAATCAGGCACCAGACCAGTATACCAGAAAAGCAGCGAAACGGTGAAATAAGTACTAATGGCAAACACATCCCACAGCAAAGGAGAGTTGAAGTTAGGCCATAAAGGGCCTCGAGTATTAGGATATGGGAAAAAGAAAAAGACCACCCAAATTCTTCCTACGTGAATTCCAGGGAAGATAGCTGCACAGATAACCGCAAAAATTGTCATTGCTTCAGCAGCCCGGTTTACCCCTGTACGCCATTTCTGTCTGAAAAGTAGTAAGATAGCGGAGATCAAGGTACCAGCATGTCCGATACCAATCCACCAAACAAAATTGGTAATATCCCATCCCCAACCAATTGTCCGGTTAAGATTCCATGAAGTAATACCCTGCCAAATTGTAATCAACATGCAGATGACACCTAAGGTGAGAAATGATACAGACACCCCGAATGCAATCCACCAAGCTCTACTTGGTGCACGTTCTGTTGCAGCAACCAAATCCACGGTGATATCATGATAGGTCTTATTCCCTTCTATTAACGGGTCTCTAATTGGTGATGTGTAATGTCCACTCATTTATTCAATAGTTCTTTTATGAATACAATTCTTCATTTGAGTTGATCACCTTCGCTGCATAATTAACCGATGATCTAACATTTGTTTCTTCTAATAATATATAATTAAGATGCGAATCAAATTTTGCGTTTAGATCGCCTTCCTTATTATTTTGGTCTCCAAAAGTGATTGCTCCTGTAGGACATGAAGTCTGGCAAGCCGTCATTACGTCTCTATCTTGCAACCTTCTATTTTCGGATTTAGCTGTCAACTTACCTTCTTGAATTCGTTGAGCACAAAAACTGCATTTTTCCATCACACCTCTGGATCTAACGGTTACATCTGGATTAAGCACCATTCTGGTGAGATTGTCTGCATATAAGTTAACCGCTTCTTCATTTACAGCATATTCATTGATAGGCCATAAATCAGCCGCCATGTAATCAGCCCAGTTGAGTCTTCTTACTTTGAATGGACAGTTATTGGCGCAATATCGAGTTCCTACACAGCGGTTATATATCATTTGGTTCAATCCTTCTGAGCTATGATTCGTCGCATTTACCGGACACACGTTTTCACAAGGTGCGTTGTCACAATGCTGGCACATCATGGGCTGGTATACGGTTTTCGGGTTTTCAAAATCACCATAATAGTAGCGGTCTATCCTTAGCCAGGACATTTCTTGATGCCTAGCCACATTTCTTTTCCCTACAACTGGCACATTGTTTTCTGCCATACAAGCTACCGTGCATGCTCCACAACCAATACAGGCATTCATATCTACATGCAGTCCCCAATGATGACCTGATTCATAAAGATCACTGTAATCGGGATAGATTGAATTTGCATTGAGTTTTTGATGGTGTTCTCTTTCGTGATGTAGTTCATCAACAAAGTCTTCCAGATCGTTAAGATGCGTTCCTCGAAAGATCGTTCTTGAAGTAAGAGATCCCTGGTATCCTTTTATTCGATTTAACAAGGGTGCATTGATTTCAGCTAATGCAGATTCATCTGCATTGACAATTTCATTGGTATCAGTATCTTCGGCTTTAACGCCCATGGTGTGGTGATACTGAACACATGAAAAATGTTCTTCCTCACTTAATTTACCACCAACGTCTATACCCGTAACGTAATATTGAGTCAACCCGTCTTGTTGAGGCAACCAATTTTGAACACTTACCCCTACCCCATTTCCACATCTACCGGCTTTGTCCCTACCATAACCAAGGCTTAAAGCGAAAGTGTTTTCCATCTGACCAAATTGTTGAATCACTGGAACGGTCACTTCAGCTTCTCCATTCGTAAGGAGCACCACATCACCATCATCCAATCCATTAAACCCCGAAATAGTTTTTTTCCCATCAAATGTAACTGGCACAGCTAAATAGTTACCCCAAGTACAGCGATTAACAGGATCAGGCATTTCTTGAAGCCAAGGATTATTGGCATAAGCTCCACCTCCCATGTTTATGGATTCATATATATTGATTTCGGGTGTTCCTGCAGGCGTTGGTGTGGTCACTTGTAAACCACTGACATCAATTGGTGTTTCCTGGAGAACTGGAGCGTCAACTTCCAAATGGAGTACCCCATCATGCAAGCTTTTATCCCAAAAAGATTGAAAATCACCGCCCCCGGAAAGCGGGAACATCTTTTCCTTCCAAACTAATTTTACATATTCTAGATAGGGTTGCTCCGCCGTCTTTTCATGTCGCGTACTTTCAGCCCAGGTCAACAAGGAAGCACCTGCCTGTCTGGTATTAAATATTGGAGAAATAGTAGGTTGGATCAGACTAAAATGTCCTTTCTTAGGTTCAGCATCTCCCCATGATTCCAAGAAATGGTTTACCGGGGCACTCCAATTGCAACTGGTAGCCGTTTCATCCGCATGGCTATTGAGAGCTATCTTAATTCCAACACTGTTCATAGCTCTTTCAAAATCTGCACCATTGGGCAGTTCATAGATTGGATTGCAATTGTTAACAATTAATAAATCGATCTGGCCATCGGCCATTTGATTGATCAACTCAGTTATGCCTCTTTCGTCTCCTTGTCTTTGATAAGAAGGATTAGAAATATCCAGGGTATTGCTATAATTCTGTAATAAAGTATTAATCTGGTTAATCAATAATTGTTCAGCAACCACATTGGAGTCAGAAATTACGAGTGTAGATCCTTGATGACTCATTAAGTCTTCTGCTATTCGGGTCATTGCAGATCGGGCTTGATCATTTAGGACTGGTGCATTTATGCTTATAGCTCCCTTTTTCTCTGCGATCGCATTATATAAGTGTGCAATAGCAGCACCTTGTTCTGAAGGTCTTACCAACACCCGGTTGTCGGCGTTGGATCCGGTCAACGACATCATTGATTCCACTTGATAATGCCTGGACATTTCAGGATTGTGGCTATCGCCAATTTTTCTTCCCTTGGCATAATCCGCAGCATATTCGACTGGAGAAATCCAAGTACCTAGAAAATCAGCTCCAAAGCTGACAATCACTTTTGCTTTATCAAAATGATAACTTGGAATAGCTTTAAGTCCAAATTGTTGCTCATTGGCAATTAAGATAGCGGCGCTGGACTTAGGATCATAACTTACTACAGAAGTACCAGGATATGCTTTGGTAAAATCAGTGATCGCCGACTGTAAAGATGGACTTAAAATCGATTCCGTGACAATAGCCACTTTAGATTCTCTACGCAGCGCACCAATCATTTCTCGATCTAGTTCTTCCCAGGTAGACTCATTCATTTGACCATCTACCATCTTGGCAGGTCCTTTCAGCCTATTTACATCATATAAACTCAAGACTGATGCTTGAACTCTGGCTGAAGTGCCGCCTTTAGATAAAGGGGATAACGAATTTCCTTCAATTTTGATAGGTCTTCCTTCCCGTGTTTTTACTAAAACTGCACAGTAATCACCCCCGTTTAAGAAAGTCGAAGCATAATAATTAGCCACACCCGGAACAATTTGATCTGGCTTGACTACATAAGGAATTGCTTTTCGAATCGGCGCTTCACAGGACGCAGCGATTGTGGCAGCACTTAGGCTAAAACCTAAGTATTTTAGAAAATCTCTCCTGGAGCCCGGTACACTTGCTCCAGTATGTTCATCTTGAATGGCATCGGCTATTGGCAGCGGTTTAAACTCATTCCCTGCGTCCTTTAGAAACTTTTCATCCCGGGTTAGATCCTTTTCTCCGATCCAAATATCAAAGTGATTAGATTTCATATATCTGTTACAGTTGTACTGATAGTTTTAATTAAATTAATAATGACACTTTTGGCATTCAAGCCCTCCTATATCTTCAACAGTCACTTTGTCCTTTTTACCACTCTTAATTTCATCATGATATTGCTTAAATGACTCCAGATAATAATTGTTGTCCCCAAAACTCTTCACTTCAGTTTCACGATGACAATTAATACACCAACCCATAGAGAGGGGTGAATATTGACCAACTACTTCCATTTCTTCAATTTTACCATGACACGTTTGGCATTCCAGTTTGCCGATTTTCACATGCTGCGCATGATTAAAATACACATGATCGGGTAAATTGTGCACTCGAGTCCATTCCACAGGACCTTGAATATTTTCTTTAGTATCGTTGGTAAGTGAAGCTTTCAGTTCATCCCATTGCTCTTCTACCAAGCGATTTCCTTCACGATCAAGCTCAACGACTTCATTGGTCAGTTTGTATTGATCTGCCATCCACTTTTTAAACATGCTCTCTATTTCAGCTTCTGTCATATTATCATAGTTATCTATATATTGATCCGTGTTAGGATCAAAACCAACTGAAGCATAGATTTTTGAAATTTCCGCAGTTCCATAAACAGAACCATTTTTAATAGCCTTATGGCAATTCATACACGTATTCATAGCGGGAATGACAGCGTGCTTGCTTCTACGAGCTCCATCATGACAATATTGACATTCGATTTGATGGAGACCAGCGTGGGTAACGTGTGAATATTTAATTGGCTGCTCTGGCGCATAACCTTGTTGTCTGCCAAAAGCTATTCCATTGTTGACGGTAGTGTAGCCGGCTAATATGACTAAACAGAATATTATAAAAGTCACCATACCTTTAGAAGTCAAGGATTCGAACAGCGAAAAGGATTTGTCCGCCACTGCTTCATCATCAGGTTTGGCCGCAATATTTAATCGAGAAATTAATCTGGCAAGGGTGAGCGCAAGAATTATTAAGACGGCTAACAAACTATAATAGATCCAATTATTAGATCGCTTTTCAACCTGAACAGCGACTTCTCCAGCAATTGCCACATCTCCATAGGTTCCATCAAAAACACCATTCACATAAGCCAAGATAGAGGCTATGTGATCATCCGTCAAATTTGGAAAATTCTGCATTGGAACTTTGTTGTATTCATTGAATACTTCCACTGCCCGAGGGTGTTCGGCCTGCACCAGACTTTGCGAAGCTCTGATCCAGGTATACAGGTCTTCCTGAGGAAAGTCCGCCCACCTATCTTCAACCCCTCCAAGAGCAGGTCCGGTGGACTTGGTTTTCATATTTTTATTATGACATACAGCACAGTTTGTCCTAAAAAGCTCTTTGCCTTCATCGGGATCTTGAGCGGATATATAAAATATGGAAAGAGAAAAGGTAACTATTAGACAAAGAAGTCTATTCCGATATAACCTATAATTCATTATCACCTAGTTAAATATAAATATTTAAATCACTTATATATGTAAAAATATTGCATGTTTGAATGCGCTGCAAAAATACACTTAGCATACTATGTAAACAATATTTATTTATTTATTATAATTATTTAGATTATGTCTAAATAAAGTCACTCATTATACCGCCACCGCGGCTTTTATATGTGGATGATGTTGGTAATTTACCAAATCGAAATCATCAAATGTAAAATCAAAAATCGAATCTACCGATGGGGATAATTTCATCGTTGGAAGAGGCAATGGTTCCCGGCTAATTTGCAGTTTAGCCTGATCCAAATGATTGGCATATAAGTGAACATCCCCAAACGTGTGAATAAACTCTCCAACTTCCAGGCCACATACTTTTGCCATCATCAACGTAAGCAGTGCGTAGGATGCGATATTAAATGGCACCCCTAAAAATACATCTGCAGATCGTTGATACAACTGGCAGGACAATTTTCCCTCCGTGACATAAAACTGGAATAAGCAATGACACGGACTTAATGCCATTTCAGACAAATCACCAACATTCCAGGCATTAATAATAATTCGTCGGGATTGAGGATCATTTTTAATTAAATCCACAGCTTGCTGAATTTGATCTATGGTGCGCCCATCCCGGCTTTCCCAGCTACGCCATTGTTTACCATATACCGGGCCCAGATCGCCGGTCTCATCTGCCCATTCATTCCAAATACGGACACCGTTTTCCTGCAGATATTTAACATTAGTATCTCCGTTTAAAAACCATAATAATTCGTGGATAATGCTCTTAAGGTGTAGCTTCTTAGTTGTAACCAAAGGAAAACCGTCTTCCAAATTCATGCGCATCTGATAGCCAAATACACTCAGGGTTCCAATGCCGGTTCGATCACTCTTTGGCACACCATTGTGCAAAATATGCTGTAGTAGATCCAAATATATTTGCATTCCTTGGTTGAAGTTTATTAAAAAATTCAGGTTAGTTCAGCCTAATTTTGTGCAAAACTAATATAAAAAACAAATTAGAAATAAATAAATATGAAAATTTATAGTAAAGATCTGTGGAGTAAAAAACAATAGCCCGTTCATTTAGTACTTTAGTAGTTCTAATAAATGAACTGTGTAATCAAAACATTTACATTTATTAAAGGTTTAACCATAAATAAATTAATAAAATATTTTTGATTATGGGTTATAAAAGTTTGAGAGATTGTGTCAAGGATTTAGAACGTAATCATATGCTGGTTCGAGTAGTGGAACCAGTCGATCCAAACTTAGAGATTGCCGATATTCAATTTAAAGTAAATGAAGCCGGCGGACCAGCTTTATTGTTTGAAAATATTAAAGGGTCTCCTTTCCAGGCGGTTTCCAACATTTATGGTACAAATGCACGAATCGAGTATATTTTTCGTCATACGCTGGATAAAGTTAAAAAAGTAGTGTCTATGAAAAAAGACCCTACCCTGGCTTTGCGTAATCCATTAGAAGGTCTAAAAGCGGGACTGGCTGCTTGGCGAGGTTTACCTAGACGATCCAGATGGAATAGGGCTTCACGATATGGAATAACACGTATCGATCAGCTTCCCTTGATCAAAAGTTGGCCAATGGATGGTGGGGCATTTATTACGCTTCCCCAAGTATGTACTTTGCCTCCGGATGAAAGGAATATTATGAAATCAAATCTTGGAATGTATCGTATCCAAATGAACGGAAATGATTATATATTTAATGAAGAGGTAGGGATGCATTATCAGATACATCGAGGAATAGGGGTACATCATCAAGCTTACAATAATTCGGCCATGCCATTTAAGGCAAGTATTTTTGTCGGAGGGCCACCTTCCAATGCCTTATCAGCCATAATGCCTTTGCCAGAGGGACTCTCAGAGCTTACTTTTGCAGGCATGTTAAATGGTAGACGCTTTAGATACGATTGGGAAGAAGATTGCGTGATCGCTTGCGAAGCTGATTTTGTGATTACCGGAACGATACTAAAAGATACAAAAAAACCAGAAGGCCCTTTTGGGGACCACCTGGGATATTATAGTTTGGAACATCCTTTTCCGGTGATGAAAGTCGACAAAGTGTATCACCGGCGAAATCCTTTATGGCATTTTACGGCAGTTGGGAGGCCGCCGCAGGAAGACTCCGGGTTTGGATACCTTATTCATCAAATCGTCGCGCCATTGACACCGGAAGAATTTCCTGGATTAGTTGAATTACATGCGGTGGATGCAGCCGGTGTCCATCCATTGTTATTGGCCATAGGCAAGGAACGGTATATGCCATTTAGAGAAAAACAACCTGAAGAAATCTTAACCATCGCCAATCATATCCTTGGATCCGGCCAAACGTCTTTGGCAAAATATGTAATTATCGCAGCTCAGGATGAATATGCAGGATTGAATACGCATAATATTCCATCCTTTCTGCAGCATGTTCTAGAACGAGTGGATTGGAGAAGAGATTTGCATTTCCAAACTAAAACCACCATCGATACGCTCGATTATTCAGGTGATGGATGGAATAGCGGTTCAAAAGTAGTTATAGCAGCAAGAGGTGATAGGATTAGATCATTAGCTACTCAACTTCCACCTCAATTCATATTAACCGATGCATTCAAGGCTCCAAAACTGGTGCTGCCGGGAATAGTCGCCATGGAATATAATGGGTTGAATGAACATTTTATAGAGCAAATTGGAAAGTTGGCCACATTTCTGAAAAATCAAGCACTTAAATCGGTTCCATTATTAATAGTAGTTGATGACAGCCAATTTGTTGCTGAAACACTGAATAATTTTCTTTGGGTCACATTCACCCGATCCAACCCGGCCAGCGACATTTATGGAGTAGATTCATGGACCATCCAAAAACATTGGGGATGCAACGGTTCATTGATCATCGATGCCAGAAAAAAACCACATCATGCTCCGGAATTAGAAAGATTATATAATGTAGACCGATTCTTTAAAAAAGGTGGATCTTTGCATGGTATTTTATAAAATATCATTTTAATGTTTCCCAATGCTTTTAAGGATAGAATGCATCAACAATTAGGTGATGAGTTTAATGCTTTCGTTGATGTTCATCAAACCAAGTCTAAAACCTCCATTCGACTAAATCCTTTCAAAAAAAACAAGAGCACATATACGCATACCGTTCCTTGGTGCACAAACGGATACTACTTAACCGAGCGACCAAACTTCACGCTCGACCCCAGCTTTCACGCAGGTGCTTATTATGTTCAGGAGGCCTCCTCCATGCTGTTAGAGCAAGTCATTTTATGGTTAGGATTGGATCAAAAGCCCCTTAAGGCATTGGATCTGTGTGCTGCCCCAGGTGGTAAATCCACCCATCTAATTTCTTTACTGCATAAGCAAAGCTTTTTGCTATGCAATGAACTCCTCCCAAAAAGATTTCAAATACTAAAAGAGAATATGAAAAAATGGGGTACCCCAAACGTCTTCTTATCAAACTATCCGGTTGAAAAATTCAATCCTCTAAAAGACTATTTTGACTTATTGCTCATAGACGCTCCTTGCAGCGGAGAAGGATTATTCAGGAAAAATCCAGCCTCCATAAAAGAATGGACGCTAGCACATAGTAAAGCATGCGCGATCAGACAACAAAAAATCGTGGAATCGTCCGTCAATTTATTAGCTCCTGGAGGTATAATCATTTATTCAACATGCACTTATAATCCAGCAGAAAATATTGATATACTTAGTCGTCTTGTAGAACGTCATTCACTTGAGACTATATATCTGGATAAGCTCACTGAATATGGGGCCACGAAAATTAATAATGGATTAAGCCAGGGAATTCAAGTTTATCCACATCAATTAGAAGGTGAAGGGTTTTTTGTCGGAGTTTTGCAAAAAAAAATGGATCCGCTTAAATCAGTTCCTGACTATAAAAGAAAAAATACTCCTGGTACAAGTTGGTCAAATAGGATGTTTCCTGACTTAACTAACCTAGTGGATCACCAAACCCACAAAGGAATCTATAGCATGCCGGAAGGCATATACCTCGACTTCTTATTCCTGCAACGACATTTACCGTATATCGAACCTGTCTTGAAAATCGGCGAACAAAAAGGTAATGATCTGGTACCGGATCATGCTCTTGCTCTAAGTCACTTGCCATTAGATTATCCAATACTCAATCTTGATTATCATGAAAGCTTGGTTTATCTCCGTGGAGAAAGTTTGCCTACAAAAGGTATTCATAAAGGATGGCATACTGTATCCTTCAAAGGGAATAATTTAGGATGGATAAAAGTACTGGAAAGAAGAATCAACAACTATTATCCGGCACCCTATAGAATCAAACATTTATAGGTGATTTTTTTAGGTCAAGCGATCCCAATTTTTGAATATCAACCCAAGGGTGTTGGGTTATATCACATTTTTTCTATTTTTACCCGTCCTATCAGTTATATGGGATGTGAAATAATTGAATAATTTAAGCCCTTATAGTATCAATATGAAGAAAATAGTTGCTGCAATTCTAACATTGCTCATACCTTTTATTGGTTTCTCTCAAGATTCAGCAGATTCCCTTGGTTTGGATGAACGAATAAACCAATGGTTTACACCAATTTCGCAAGCTTGGGAAAATATCGTTTTATACCCGATACCTATGTTTGGTGAGGAAGTGCCGATCATATTGATTTTATTGGTATTTGGAGCCACCTTATTCACGATATATTTTGGATTTGTAAATGTGGTTAAGTTTCCACTTGCCATCAATGTGGTGCGAGGAAAGTATGATGAACTGGAAGAGCATAGTGCCTCCGAAAAAGCGGCTGTAAACATTGTTGAAGGCGATATTATCAGAACGATCCGGGATGAGAGTCAAGATGGTGAAGTCAATCACTTTCAAGCACTAGCTACAGCAGTATCAGGTACGGTTGGACTGGGAAATATAGGAGGCGTAGCATTGGCCATTGCGATTGGTGGGCCTGGAGCTACCTTCTGGATGATCATCTGTGGCTTACTAGGTATGTCTACTAAGTTTGTTGAATGTACTTTGGGAGTAAAATACAGAGACATTGAGGAGGACGGAACGGTCTATGGAGGACCTATGTATTATCTTAAGAGAGGATTAGAGGAGAAAGGAATCGGATGGTTGGGCAAATTTTTGGCCGTAGTGTTTGCTATCCTTTGTGTTGGTGCTTCTTTTGGAGGAGGCAACGCTTTTCAAGCCAATCAAGCGACTGAACAATTAATGGCTCAATTCAATCTGACTGGAGGTGCTACCGGTACGATCATTGGTTTGATTATGGCTGTACTAGTAGGGGTAGTAATCATAGGAGGGATTAAACGAATTGCCTCAGTGACTGAAAAAATAGTTCCATTGATGGCCATCATTTATGTTGTAGCTTGTCTGATTTGTATTTTCTCGAACTTTAGTTTTATTGATGACGCTTTTGGAATGATCTTCACCCAGGCATTTTCGGCTAGTGCTGCTGTAGGTGGATTTATTGGTGTTTTGATTCAAGGTTTTCGAAGGGCTGCTTTCTCAAATGAAGCGGGTGCGGGATCTGCTTCTATCGCTCACTCTGCGGTCAAAACTAAATATCCTGCCTCGGAAGGATTAGTTGCTTTGTTGGAGCCATTTATTGACACAGTTGTCATTTGCACCATGACCGCATTAGTCATCATTATGTATAATAGTGGAGGTGTTTTTGAATACGGAGGAGATGGTGCTGGAAATGTATTAATCAATGGAGAATCTATTGGAGGCGTTGTTCTTACTTCAAATGCATTTGCCGATGTATTGCCGTGGTTCCCCATGGTACTTACTTTTGCGATTGCTTTATTTGCCTTATCGACCATGATTTCGTGGTCTTATTATGGATTGCAGGCCTGGAAATATCTTTTTGGAAGAAGCAAAATAGTTGATCTGGTCTACAAGATTATGTTCGTTGCTTTTGTCGTAATTGGATCTGCTGCATCCATGCGAGCAGTCTATATATTTTCAGATGCAATGATCCTTGCCTTGGTTTTTCCAAACATGATAGGACTCCTATTATTATTTCCAAAAGTAAGAGCCGAACTTACGAAATATCTGGATGCCATTGCTGGTAGTAAAACGTAACCAGCCATTATTATCCTGAAATATCCAACAAGGAGGTGGCACTAGAATTCAAAAAATCATGGAAAGATTCAATACGCGCCGAGTGGATATCGTAAATTTAAGTGAATACAAGAACCATGAAAAAGGATAATTAATTCGTACCCGTCTTTTGCTTTCTGGTTGTATTCATCAATTTATTGCAAGCGTTGATAAATAAATAATAGGGTACTTATGACCACTAAAATCCGTGCGCACGGTAAGCACTATTTAGACGTAAGCACTGATTTTTCCAAAAGCATACTTTCTGCGAAATTCGGATTCTTCACTGTCTATTGAATGTATTTACTCAATAATAAAAAACATACTTTATTTGATTTCTTGTAGGAAAACATTCAGTACTTAAAGAAACCAGCCATTCTTATTGGAGACTTTAATACGGGCCTAAATTTCATTGATCAAAAAGGGAATTCTTTTTGGTACACTGACTACTTGAAAGAATTTATTGATCACAAATAGATTGATGCATTTCGCCTCATTCATGGTGATAAACAGGACTACTCCGGGTACGCTCATCATGGCAATGGATTTCAATAAGATCACCTGTGAGCACATGTTGCATTAGTTTAACATATCAAAAATGTATTTATTTTCATAGTGACCGGACAGATAAAATCAGGAATCATTCCAGTCTGGTTTGGATCTGGAATTTTTAGCCAGAAAATATATTAAGAAAAAAAAGGCCGAACCAAAGGTCCGGCCTTGCTTCATAAATTGATATAATCAACCTATGCTGCAAAGCAGTTTGATTGAAAAAAAGAGGATGTAATAACCAAACAAACACCAATAAAAAACACTCTGATTGCCTTTAATAAAATTACATTTTTAATAAGGGTATTCATCATTCAGTTTCGTTTATAAAATTGATTGAGCAATCGATTTAGTATGGTAATAAATTAAAATAGAAGGCAGCATTATCTAAATAAATTTTTCGTATTATTCCAATTCACTTCAACAATTACAATCAAATATCGAGCCAAATATTAAAGAAAATCCTAATAATGGAAAGGTATCATCAACGTGTTTAAATCGTCCAATCTTTTAGGCAAAAAGAAAACAATTAAACCTTTGAGCTATTACTTGTTGAGCAGATCATATGCGGTGTTGTAAGAAAATAAGGCTACTTTGTTATCTAAACTCTGGATTGGAGCCATGCTGGATGGAGGTGCGAATCCTACATTTTCTTTTCCATATACCAATTCATAAACCGGACTCCATTTCTTTCAATCCAGTTTTCTCGAATTGTACGAAATCCCATTTTTTCAAAGAATGGTTTCGCGGTAATACTCGCATAAGTATAAATTTTTGCAAGTTTCAACTCTTCCGCTTCCAGTTCCATCCGCGTAAATAGATAAGTAGCTAATTTTTGCCTTTGGTGCTTTGGGTGTACATATAAAAAATCTAAATAGCCATTCTGATCAATAGTTCCAAAGGCAGCAAGTCGATCCTTGAGCAAAATCACATAACCATTTCCAGGATGAATTCTTTTGTCCCAATCAATACCCCCTACTGAATCTTTGGGCGCCCAGGCATCTAACTGGTCTTGGGTATAGTCACTTAAAGGGATTGCTTGTACAGTATCGACAAACAAATTGGAAACTGCAGATTGATCGTCTTTTCGATAAGACCGAATCACCAGGGTCATCTTTTTTATTCAAAGATAATCTATATTACGCTGCCAGTGTAGACTCTTGTAATCTTCCTTCCATTAGGGTCAACCTAAAGATTTCCCAAAAATTCCTGTTTTATACTCGTATTGATAAATTTTCCTCTAAACTCAGATGTAGTCGTTGTACTCCCTTGGTGTTTGATACCTCTGCATTCCACACACATATGACCTGCTTCGATAATGACCGCAACATCCTCTGTCAGAAGAGATGCCTGCATTTCTTGAGCAATATCCATTGTTAACCTTTCCTGGACTTGAGGTCTGCGCGCATAATGATCCACCATCCGATTTAGTTTGGATAAACCTACTACCTTGGATTTAGGAAAATAGGCAACATGAGCTTTTCCAATAATTGGTAAAAAATGGTGCTCACATGTTGACTTCAAAGGTATATCTTTTTCGATAAGCATTTGTTTGTAATTATATTTATTATCAAACAAGGTGATTTTAGGTTTATTGGAAGGATTCAAACCAGCAAATATTTCTTTCACGTACATCTTAGCAACTCGTCCGGGTGTTCCCGATAAACTATCGTCGTCCATATTTAACCCCAACACATGCATAATTTCTGCGAAATGAACTGAAATTTTTTCAATTTTAGACTCATCATCAAGATCAAATGCGTCTGATCTAATAGGTGGACAATAGTCTGGGGTATCCCGGTAAGCCGAATGATGTAAGGCCAATTTATCTTCAATCTTTAATGCTGAATTTGTATCCATATTCTTACTTTTAAAACTTTAGGTTAAATTATTACCATCATAACAACGGAGACGTCAATTTTTTGTTCAACTTATTTATAAAAACACAGGAAGATCTTTTGAAAAGGATCTTAAGAATTATAAACAATTCTACATAGATAATATGATTCTTTTTATAAATATGTTATTTTAGCTTAACAAAAAAGACGATTGGAGGTATACCTTTTACTTGGTTCAAATCTAGGGGATAGAAAACATCAAATAGTTAAGTCCATTCAGCTGATAGAGGAACACATCGGTCATATATTGAAAGAATCCTCGATTTACGAAACTGGATCCTGGGGCTATATTGATCAACCCAATTTTTTGAATAAAGTGATCTTATTGGAAACTTTATTGGATCCTTTCGAGCTCTTAAACCGCATTAAAAATATTGAAGTTCAGATGGGAAGAAAAGTAAGAGCAAAATGGCAAAACCGAGAGATCGATATCGATATTCTTTTTTATGAAGATCAAAGCATCCAAACACCAGAACTTCTAATTCCTCATCCTTATTTACAGGAACGAATGTTTACGCTAGTACCCCTCATGGAGATAAGTCCATTGCTTAACCATCCCATACTTAATCGAACTATAGAAGATCTTTACGATCGTTGCAGTGATGAAGGGATCGTAATCCTATCCGAAGAAGAATGAATCCAGTTTCTCCATATCAATATATATGTATAGAAGGCAATATCGGAGCCGGAAAAACCACCCTTTGTGAATTATTAGCAGGTACTTACAACTGCAAACTTGTATTGGAACAATTTGCGGAGAACCCATTCCTCCCTTATTTCTATGAAGATCCTGAAAGATATGCGCTTCCATTGGAACTATTTTTTATGACCGAACGTCATAAGCAACTAGAAAAGCATTTATTACATCCGGATCTATTTCACGAGTTTATTGTTTCGGATTATACTTTTGTCAAAACATTATTGTTTGCAAAAAACAATTTAAAACGAGATGAATATCGATTATTTCAACGTATGTTCTTCGTGCTGAATGCGGCTTTCCCAAAACCGGATATTTTGGTATACCTACATCGTTCTACTCCGAAACTTATTGAAAACATTCGAAGCAGGGGTCGGGATTATGAGCAAGATATAAAAGAGCCCTATTTAAAAGATCTCCAAGATGCATACTTTGAATACTTTAAAGGAGAATCTAGTTTTCCAGTGGTTATTATTGATGTAGATCGATTAGATTTTGTGAATAATCCTAACCATTTTCAAGAGATTAAATTGCTGATTATGCAAGCTTATCTACCGGGCGTACATAGAATCAGTTTGGTAAATTAAGGTTTTAATTCACTACGTAATCATGGCAACGATGGCTAATAGAAACATAATTTTGTATACTGCGTCAAGTTTGGATGGGTATATCGCCAAAGAAGATGGAAACATTGAATGGCTGGAGAATCTTCCCAACCCAACTAACTCAGATTATGGGTACCATGATTTTTATAAGCACATCGATACAACCTTAATGGGTTATAAAACCTTTGAGTTTGTAAAATCCATGGATGCAAGCAGCCACTACGCCAAAACAAAAAACTATGTTTTTACGCACCGGAAAAACTTAGCTCCCGAGCAATATTTTACGTTTATTAATAATCCAGTACCATTTACAAAAAAACTAAAAATGGAATCAGGAAAAGATATTTGGCTAGTGGGCGGTGGAGAGATCAACAGTTTATTACTTTCTAATGGCTTAATTGATCAAATGATCATTTCAATTATTCCTATTGTTCTTGGTACTGGTCTTCGATTATTCCCAGATGCACGATCAGAAGGAGCCCTCAATTTGATCAAACAAGTTTCTTACCCTTCCGGAATAGTTTCACTATATTATGATTCAAAATCCTTAGACTAACTCTTAAGATATTCAAAATCTGATGGCTTTTTTTTCGAACCGTTTGTCCTATAGAAAATTTGAATCCATCGACTTCGAAAGTTACTCTGGTTGGTATCAAGATCCCCTGGTAACCAAGTATATAACTGGACGAGCACTTACTGTTCAAGAGACCAAAGTACGATTTGAGATGGTCCTTGAAGATAATCAAGCTCATTCTGCACTAGGTTGGTACAAAATCCACTTAAAAGAGAATGATGTTTTCATGGGTATTGGCAAGCTCAAAATTATAGACTCAGGATTGGTGGAGATCGGATATGGCATGCTTCCTGAATATTGGAGTCAAGGTTTTGGAACAGAAATGATAGCTTGTCTATTGGACCAGGCAAAAACGTTTCGTTTTATAACTACAATTGTTGCCATAGCAGATCCTGATAATGCACCTTCCATCCGGATTCTGGAAAGACAAAATTTTGAAAAGCACAAGCAAGGAGCAGATAACGAAGGCAGACTATTTGTGGAATACAGAAAAAAGGTGGTATTATAAACTCATGAACGAAGACCTTGAACGAGCTATCACTAAATGTATAATTCAATGAATTTGACTTGAACATGATTGAATATGTAAGCACCAAGGGAGGGGGTAGTCCCGTAAATTTTGAAACAGCTGTATTGAATGGTCTGGCTCCTGATGGTGGATTATACGTACCAACTTCACTTCCGAAAATAGACTTAGCCCATCTGCAATTGTGGAAAGAGTTGAACTATACCGACCTAGCCTTTGAAATAATGTCTTTATTTATTGATGAAGCAGTAATTTCTTCGCAGGATTTAAGAACACTTATTAACGACAGTTTCACGGCTTTTTATCACTCAGAAATAATTCCATTTTACCACCTTGCTTCCAGAAAAAATATAATTATTCAAGAATTATTTCACGGCCCTACCCTTTCCTTTAAAGATGTGGCAATGGGGTTTGTGGTTAATTTGTTCAATTATTTTCTCAAACGGAAGGGAGATAAAATGTCCATAATGGTTGCAACCTCCGGCGATACCGGACCAGCAGCTGCCTTTGCCACTATAGGAAAAGAAGCATTAGACACCTGGACCTTATACCCAGAGGGGTTTATCACAGAAGAACAAGAACGGCAAATGACCACCATTACGGCTTCGAATGTACACGCGGTGCGTATAACTAATTGTCCAAACGGTTCCGATGATCTCGATGAATTGATCACTGCTTTATTTGCTAAAAAAAATTTTAAGGGAAAGCTAAATCTGTCAAGCGTAAATTCAATCAATTGGGGAAGGATTATGATGCAAACTGTTCATTATTTCTATGGCTATCTACATTCAGTGGATGCGGTTGGAGAATCACTGAACTTTGCTGTACCTTCGGGTGCTTTCGGTAATTTGTGTGCAGGATCAATAGCCAGAGAAATGGGATTGCCGGTTGGAAAATTTATTTTGGCTAATAATCAAAATAATTGTCTGCAGCGAATTTTTGCCGATGGTATTTACCGAAAAGATAAAGTTATCAATTGCGTATCATCGGCGATTGACATTTCGCTCCCGATAAATTTCTGGCGATATCTGTATTTTGCAATTGGTCAAAAACCACAAAAGATAAAAGAATGGATGTCGGAGGCCGAAAAAAATAATCGGTTTACTTTTGATGAAGCTACTCACCAACAATTCAGCAAAGGATTTTTGACTGCTTCCATTTCCGATGAATTAACCCTCAATACCATTCGAGAAATTTATTCAAAGGAGAACTACTTATTAGATCCACATGCCGCTGTTGCCGTTGCGGCAACTGACCAGGTTAAAGAAGAATTATCCAATGAATTGAAGGTATTGTGTCTGGCTACTGCCCATCCGGCAAAATTTCCAGCTATTATTAAAAAATCTTTGGGTGGCCTCAACATTCCTTTAGAAGCCTCACACCCATCATTGGAAGAAGCTAAAGTGTATTGTCAAAAGGTATATGAATGTGATTATCTAAATATGCATCAATCAGTTCCCAATACAATGTTGGCCTATTTGATTCAGTCCAAAAATTAATCCAAAATGGCAGTGCATATTCGATTGAACAAAGCGGATATTCTTGAAATATTATGTGGTTATAATATAAACTCAATGGTTCAATTTTGTCTTTTAGAAGGAGGTTCGACTAACACCAACTATTTTGTTGCCGCTGACCACCAAAGAAAATTCGTGCTGACTATCTGTGATACCAAGTCGTTCGAGGAGACTTTAATGTTGGCCAAACTTTTGGATCATCTGGACAATCATCAGTTTGAAACCTCAAAAGTTGTAAGGGATAAAGCCGGTGAGGCCGTAACATTATTTAAGCAAAAGCCAATGCTTTTAAAAGGGTACATCTCTGGAAAGGTGATCGATCAATATAGTCAGAAGGTTTTACAGAACATAGGCACTTGTCTTGCTAGGCTACATCAAATACCCGTACCTGATTATATACCCAAATCCTTTCCCTATGGTGAGCAAATATTTGGGGATTTAGGCAATCGATTTCAAACACATCCTTTTGTAAAATGGCTAGTTGAAAAGAAAGATACTATTAAAAAAAGTTTGCTTTCAACACTACCTAAGAGTCTCGTACATGGTGACGTATTTTTTAATAATATAATTGTTGGAGAAAATCAGCATCCCGTTATTATGGATTTCGAAGAGGCTGGTTATTATTACCGAATTTTTGATTTGGGAATGGCAATCGTTGGGGTTTGTTGTAAAGAAGGCAGTATAGTCCTTTCAGATGTGCATGCCTTAATTAAAGGATATCAGGATAAAATCAAACTTACGCCTCTTGAGAAAGAAAACTTGAGAGCGTTCATAGTTTATGCAGCTGTAACCACCGCTTTCTGGCGATTTAGACAATTCAATTTAGTTTATCCCTCTGATCATTCAAAGGAAAGTTATAGGGAGATGGTGCATATCGCAGACCAGGCTTTCAATCTTTCAAATGAGGAAATATTTGGATAAAATAAATCTAAAACTGAAGGATAGAACAATGCTGAGCATTAACCTTTCATTGATTAATAAGAAATCTATTTTATATAAGTATTGTAGATTGTGATCAACGCCAAAACCAGGAATAGTAAGCTAAGTATATAATTGATATTTTTAGCCACGAACTGAACCCGTCTTTGAATAAATTCTGCAAACAGTACATAAATAAAAAACAAACCAAATGCTCCAATCATGGCGCCTATTGAAAACACATAATTATGTGGTGGTTCAATATTCATCCAACCCTCTGCTTCCATTAAAGTGCTGTAGCCCAAAAAAAATGGAATGGCTAACATATTCATGCTAGCCATGGTAAGACCGGCCATAAAACTATTTCGCTTATTTTTCTTTTCTTTCAAAGTGACTTTTCGACGAGCCTGCGCAAAAAATAGAACTGAAAGTAAAAGGAAAACAATGATGGCCGCATAAGTAAGATTGGCTACTATCTGAGGATTGCCCACCAGATATTTAGCAAAAGTAACCGCGAGGAATGCTTGTATCAGGATAATAGCGACCGCACCTAAAATAAAAAGAGTTGCTTCTTTCCGATTCAGTTCCAAGCTGCGTTTGAGCGCGGTCATATTGATCATTCCTGGAGGAACAAAACCGATAAAAGCAATTAGAACTGCAAGAAAAAAAGTTTGAACAAACTCCATCAAGTAAATTTTATGCAGTAAAACTACAAAAGTAGTATGGATTCCTGAGTAGAGAAAATCACCCTTTTTGCATCTCGGGTAAAGGTTTCATATATAACCAGCCAATTAATTATTTGATTATGAGCGAGTATTCTTTTAATTTGTTTATTTGGATGAAATTTTAAAATGGATCAAAATTCCGCTGCTATTAATTCAAGACCCAGAAAAAATGGTGAACTATGTATATGCATGATTCAATAAAATTACTCAATGATTGGTATGAAGATATTATCACCAACTACCGATATAAATACGTACGGGATCAACTAGAAGATTTTTGTAATCGAGCCCATGCTGCCTACTTACAAAAGAATGAAATATGCATGTTGGAAATCAGCAACTGGCATCCTGAATTCATCGGAGTAAAAAAACTTTCCATGCTTACCAGATCTTTGAGTATTGAAGATTTTCAACTCACTATAGCCAGAGCTTATCATTATGCCCAATGGCAAAAAGTGAAAACCTCGAAAGATCTTTTTGACTGGACTTTTGAAGAAGCTGTTGATCACATTGTTTATGGCCGGATAGGTGATTTGGAAGCGCTTTTAGACCGATACCCATATCTGGTTCAAGCCAGATCAAGCTATGCTCACCGCGCCGGACTTATACATTATGTGAGCAGCAATGGTGTTGAAATGTGGAGACAAATAGTACCGGACAACCTGGTCAACATTACCAAATCGCTCTTAAAGCATGGTGCAGATCCTCATATGGCATCCTTGATATACGGTGGTGGAACGAAAGTGATCAACCTAATTGAATCCAGTGCTCACCCCCATAATGCTGGTATCTCTAAAGAGCTCGAGGCGTTGTTTCATGGTACTTAGGTGGTTTCATCCAAAATAATAAATGCACCGCAAATCGCAAATGATATCCGAGTATTAAAACTTATTTATAGGTTACAATAATCCATTTACACTATATTGTATCCATCATCCGTTCACACTTTAGAATATGGTAACAGCCTTTTTAGTATTATATGATTGCGTGATTACTAATTCTTTGCTAAAAGAGATTAATCAACCAAGAACATCTGTAATTTTATGCATTGGCTATGCTTCCAAATATTCTGCTTCTTTTTAGTTACCTATTCCTTATCGAGTCAAGAGATTGATCCATCAATTTTTGTTTTTAAAAATACCGAAAATGGAATGTCTAATTCTTGGGTGTCAGACATTCAAGAGGGTCCTTATGGATATATGTGGATAGCTACCCAAAATGGAATAAATCGATATGATGGAAAAGAATTTGTATGGTATAATAAAGATTTGGATAAAGAAAACAGCTTACTCTGTAATTGGATAAGAAAACTAATGTTTACTCCAGACAGTTTAGCCGTTTATGCAGGTCATGGTGTAGGGTTAGGAGTTTATGATTTAAAAACTGAAACTTATTATAGACCACCAGGATTCATTGATACGGACAGCATACCGGTTGATTTCACCTATAATGCAATCATAGATTCACTAAACCAGGTTTGGTTATCAACCGAAAATGAATTGATCATAATCCCTACAAATCGCAGCGCGGATGCGTACCACAAAAAATTAGAATCCCAAGATAACCTGACCCTTGTCGCCCATGAACAATCCGTCTTCGCATTTTCGAATCATGGCATATTTGAATACAATATTGAGAACTATACCCTAATTAATCAATACACCTTTGACGAAGAAGTTGTCAATGTAGCCTTTCATCAAGGTATTTTTTGGATCGTAACGAGCGCCTCTATTATCAAATGGAACAAAGAGATTTTAAACAGAATTCGTCATGACGGATCCGTTTTAGAAACTTTTGTACAAGAAGGCAATCTATATGGATATGGACCAAGGAATATTTACAAAATCGATTCTACATTCTTGGTTACCATTGCCTCCTACCGGGATTTTTCATATTCACCCAAATTTGAAAAAATTCATGTATCCAATGATGGCAAGTTATGGATAGGTACATCTAAAGGATTGTTTATAGAAAACTTATGGAAGAAAAAATTAGTAAACCAAAATAGCCCAATCCCTATTAAGCATACCGCCAGGGCTATTCAGATCCATGAAGGAAAAGTGTATCTAGGTAAGGATGAGGGGTTATACATTATGCACCAAAATGGAACTAAAGAGATTTGGCTTGATGGTCAAAATGTACAATCGTTGTTGATTGACCAACAATCCATATGGGTTGGAACTCAGAATCATGACGTCTATAGTCTTTCATTTTCAGGGAGTATCTTAGCTCACTATAATATTGCATCCACAAACAAGAAATCGATTTATTCGATAGTTAAAAGTAAAACGGGGGATGTATTTATTTGTACCTGGTCAGCTGTTTGGAAAATAGATCCCACCAATAATACACTTCATAAGCTGGCAATAGCTAGCAACCTTTATAATCCTCCGCTAGGCGTGATCCACTCCACAATTGATCGAGATAACCACTTATGGCTATCTACTAACGGAAATGGAGTTTTTGATCTGACCATTCCAAGTTCAAATGAATCCAATCCAGAAATAATAAAATATCACACGCTATCTAAAACAAGTAACATCAGTTCGGATGTGGTTCCTTGTATCTTGGAAGATTCAAAGGGGAATATATGGATAGGTACGGACGCAGGTATTAACAAAATTAATCCAGCCGGAGCTGTGGAGAAAAGGTATGGTAGAAAGGAAGGTTTGATCGATGAAAAAATAATGGCTATTGAGGAGGATAATCAAGGAAGAATTTGGTTCAGTACCATTGGTCATGGTATGTATCTATACTATCCGGAAGATGAATCTTTCGTTAATCTTACTGCTGAAGATGGATTAAAATCGAATAATTTCTTCTTCAAATCTTCTACTCACGATGCAAATGGAATCCTTTATTTCGGTTGCGATGAGGGTATTCAAATCATTGATCCAAAGGCCATGCAGATAAGAGCTACTCCTCAAAAAATCTTATTTACCAGTATCACTACTTATTCGGCTAAAAACAAAAAGCTAAAAACCAAATTGGATGGAATCGATCTAACCAGTCCATTGAAGCTTCACTATAATGAAAACGATATTCATTTATCATTTGCTTCATTGGATTTTCAATTGGGCAATAAAATCCACTACCAGTACGCCTGGAAAGACCAAGCTGATCGATGGATTGATTTAGGCTCAAATCGAGAAATTTACTTATCAGGACTATCTCCTGGCAACTATGGAATCTTAATTAAAGCACTGATGCCCGGGTATCATGAATTCTCTGTTTCGGCTCCTTTCCAATTTACGATTCGTCGCCCTTGGTGGCAAACTTTAACAGCGTATTTTTTATACCTCATGGCTTTTGTGGGTATGTTCTATTGGATTAATCGACTGCAGTTGAAAAGAAATTTAGCGATTACAGAAGCCAAGAATGCGGTTGAAATGAGTAATCTCAAAAATCAGCTGTTTGCCTTCATTGCACATGAATTTAAAACGCCGCTTACATTAATTCGCGGATCGACTCAATATTTGCTTAACCGCTTGTCTCGAATTTCAACTCCGGAATTGAAAGAAAAGCTGGAAATGACCGAGCACCAGACCATTCATTTAAATAAATTGATCCATCAAGCCTTAAACCTTAAAGACCAAGATCTTGCTGTTTTGGATTACGCTCCTCAACCTGTGGAATTAATTCGTTTAACCAAGTTTATTGTGGCCTCTTTTTCATCATGGACTGAGAGTAAAGAAATAGAATTAACCATGAGAAACCAAGAGGATATGTTGTGGGTAGAACTTGATCGAGAAAAATATTTTCACATCATAAGTAACTTAATATCAAATAGTATAAAATATACCCCGTCGGGTGGAAACATCCAGGTTAATTTGGAGAAAGAACAGGAATTAATCCAGATAGAAATCACCGATACAGGGATTGGTTTTAATTCAGACGAGTCTTCTGATTTATTTAAACCCTATGTCAAGGGTGATAAGCTATCTAACTTAGATTCCATGGATAGCCACGGTTTGGGCCTTTCGATCGTCCAAAGCCTTGTACAGATTATGAGAGGCACCATCGAAGTCGAAAGCCAGCCTAATAAAGGTTCTACTTTCCGGATTCTACTCCCCTATATCGCTTCAGTAAATCATACTCAGCCCAAGGTCAGAATTTTTGAGAAAGGAATTGGAAAAAGTGAAAATCGACCATTGGTTTTAGTCGTAGAAGATAATCATGAAATTTCTAAGTACATACAGGAAATATTATCTGATCAATTTATAGTGGAGTGCGCACAGGATGGGAAGGACGGGTTGGAACAAGCTCAAAAATTCATACCGGATCTAATCATTTCGGATGTAAAAATGCCCTTAATGAATGGTCTGGAAATGATGGACGCATTAAAATCCGATGAAATTACCGCGCATATTCCCGTTATTATCCTTTCAGCCTGGGCTGAAGTAGAAGATCGTATCAAAGCCTATAAATATGGTGCTGATCAATATGTAGGGAAACCATTTCATGAGAAAGAATTGATTCAGTTAGTCAAAACTTTACTGAATCAGCGTAAGGAACTAGCAAAGCATTTCTTGTCTAATAAATCCATCATTGAACTGCCAGGCGATCAAAAAATGGATATAGCTGTACTTGACAAACAATTTTTGGAGAAACTAAATATTCATATAATTGAAAATATTTCAAGTCCTGAGCTCACGGTAAGTAATATTTGTCGCTATATGCATCTTTCCAGAAGTCAACTACACCGTAAGTTGACAGCCCTAACCACCTATTCAGTAACCAAGTATGTAAACCGGATAAAAATACAGCAAGCTCAAATTATGCTTATGGATTTTTCAAAATCGATTAGTCAAATTAGTTATGATGTAGGTTACACCGATCCAGCCTACTTTACCAAACTATTTAAAAAAGATACTGGAAAGTCACCTTCAGAATATCGTATAGGCCTATCCAAGACGGTTGTTTAACCTTGGATCATATTCATGATTTTTTAGTTCACGATCACATCCAGTGTCCCTGAACAATTAAATATTGAATTTAACTCAACCTGAATGTGACTTTGGTGTGGGATTATTGCCGTGCGAATAGAGGCTCCAATTTCATTAGTCAATATACCAGCATTCCGAATAATAAGCCCCTCTTCATCAATATTAAACAAACTAAGCATGGATCCTGATTTATTAATAAAAATGCCCCCATCGATATCCATCCCGGTCGACTTTACATTATTTATTGAAAGACTGTTGTAATTTTCTACTTCAGCATTTTCAGTGATGATTAGCCCGTATCCTTTATCAATCGTATCGATAGTGATTAAACTATCATTCAATATAGACCCTTCACAATAAATGCCATCAGCCTGGATACCTCTAATATCTCTAATAATTAATATCCCGTCATTGTCGATTGTAGAACCAAACTCATTATAAATTCCATCTGCATTAAACCCAATAAAATTACTGATCTCTAAAGTTCCTCCATTCATAAAAAGACC
>JAHEJC010000594.1 GCA_024639065.1 Lewinellaceae bacterium
ATGCTTCTCCTATTCAGTGGTCTCGAATTGAGCACCATTGTTAATCTTTTAGATAAATATAAGGAATTCTGCTTTAAATATTTTCTTTAAACTATTCTTCAATACAAAACCTTCAACTATCACTCATTTGAATAGTCTGAGTTGGGAAAGCAAAGTCAATTCCAGCTTTATTAAATTGTTCAAATATCTGAAGATTGATCCATTCTGCATGCTCTAATGCCTTCCAACGATCTGGAGGCGAAAACCAATAGCTTACGTAAATATTGAGCGAATCAGCGTTGAACTTTTCAAAATGAACCTTGGGCGGAAACTCAGGATCGTTTATACTGACGTTTGGATGAATTTCTCCTTCCGAAGTTTCCTTTACAGCTAAAATATCATTTAGAATATTAATAGCCTCTTTAATTTTCCCTAAGGAGGTATCATAGGTAATGGTGACATCAAATTCTCTCCTGATATAAGGTCTTTCTTCAATATTTTCAATCTCAACAGTTACCATCTTTTCATTGGGTATGGAGACAAGTGGCCCTTGCAGAGTTCGTATCTGGGTTGAACGAATCCCAATTCCTTCTATTCTTCCATCATATCCCAAAATATTGATCCGATCTCCAACCTTATACAGTTTTTCAGCAAATAATGTAAAACTTGCTATGATGTTTTCAATAGTGGACCTTGCCGCCAGAGCGATGGCTAGACCTCCGATGCCCAATCCAGTCAATAAAGGTAGCAAGGAGACACCAATTCTTGAAAGTCCATATATCAGTACCGCCACAGCAGATATAATGGCTATCAAACTGAGAATTGCTCTGGTATAGGTTGTTTCAACACCCACTTTGCCTATTCTTCCTGATGTCAATATAGTAGTTGAAATGGCTTGAATAAGTTTAAAGACAAGCATGGCAGTAATTACCCATCCCATGATTTCGAATAACATGGTATATAAAATAAATACTTGCTCAGTAAGGTTTATCAATTGATTTAAATAATGCAATCCATCAATTAACAAAACCATCAAAAACAAATACAAAACCTTTGTCCAGGTTTTTAGGCCATGAGCACTGTCTTTAAATTTGACAATTAAAAACCAATAAAATATTTTAGTTATCAAAACAGCCAGTAAAAAGGTAAAGATAAAACCGATCCATTGATATACTGTATGTGAAAAATACATTTTGAATGACCACATCGGTAAAAGACTAGTCCATTTAGGAGGCATTAAATGCCCCGGTGTACTGATATAGAATTTATAGAAATCTCGTGAGACAAATTTATTATCCACATAAGATAGATGTTCAATTTTTTCGTAAAATTCTGGAATTTGTGCTATGGTTTTTGCTGAAAACAAATATTGACCTGCCCTTTCGCCATCTTGAATTCTAGATATTACGATATCTGTATTGGGGATTGTCCATTTCAATAGACTTGGATATTTATTGTTTTCCAAATCGTCTTTCACTTCAACATAGTTCGGAACTTCAGCCCATTCAGGTAAATCAATTCGATCAAGAATTTCTTTTAATCTGAAGGCTAAATCAAAACCGATATTATCTCGTATAGATTCTGGAATGTCACTGAGATCCAAACAATAAATACTTCTTTCGAATAAATACTCTGCTTGATTCTCTAAAACTTTTACCTCATCCGACAAGACCCAACCTGACTGTTCCTGACTTAGTTTATACCCCTTATTAACCAATCTGTATGATCGATTCATAGTATTTACGAAATGCTTCAAAGTTGCTTGTGGACTATCTGTTATAGGTGGTTTTAACAAATTTACGGTGATATCGCTTTTTTCCGATTCAGGGATCAAATTATATTCTTCAATTTCAGCTATTGAATCTTTATCAAGCTCACTTAATGAGAAAGGAAGTTTAGCATCTAAAGAATCTGTATCCCCTAGATGAATTAGTATCGTATCAGATTCTTTAATAATTGAATCTGTCTCTTGAGCAATTAAATTTATTGAGGGGAGTACTATTATCAATATTGAAAACCAAACTTTTATCAAAACCAATATTTTTTAGATGTTATTGAAGCATGACTGTTTTATTTTTAATTAACAGGAACACCTTTGGATGGGCCCGAACCTGTCAGAATATTTGGGATATATAAAATATTAAGCATCCAATAATTGGTTTGCATCCTCATACGGGCTCCATAGTCAAATCCGTATTTGAGTGAAACTGCCAGTTTTTCTTTTAATGGCCAGTAGTTTCCATAAAATGCCAGGGTACTTTTTCTGTCGTGTAAACTCTGATCCCAATAGACGTCTTCTCCTGTGTCGTCACCGACCTGCCAGTTATGTCCGCCTTGCACAGCTAATTCAAGCCTCTCTGAAATATATTGGCTTAGACCGTACTCAAGTGAAAAGCGATTTCCCGGACGTACATCGGCATCCTTAATTTTTCCATTCATTTCATATGTCAGACCTAACATCAGCGCTGTAGATCTCTCCACACTTGGATAATAATAGGCAAATCCTTGAAATTGATGAGTCCAAAATCCAAGCCCCAGATTATCATCTCCACCCGTAGAATATTTCCCTGTCGGAGCTGCGAAACCATAGGTCACTGTAAAATCATAATGGTTCAAACCCCAGGAAAGACCAAGGGGTAATATAAAAATATCACCAAAACCTGAATACCTTCCTTTAAAGGATTGCGTAAA
>JAHEJC010000236.1:0-3533 GCA_024639065.1 Lewinellaceae bacterium
CAAGGCTACTGGGCAAGCTAAGCAAGGAATCTTTCTTGACTTAATAGACGGTTTGGAAATAGACGCTAAGAAAAGAATCAAAGTCAATTCCACGAACTTCCAAACTACAAATCCCAAATATTTCGCCGGAGGGGATGCCGTGAATGGTGGAGCTGAGGTGGTAAATGCTGCCTATGAAGGTAAAATGGCAGCTCAAGGAATCCACCAATGGTTAAATTCAAATAAATAAACTATGCCAGATTTATCAATAGACTTTGCTGGAATAAAAGCTCCCAATCCATTTTGGCTTGCCTCCGGTCCACCTACCAATTCAGGATATCAGGTTATGAAGGCTTTTGAGGCCGGCTGGGGTGGTGCCGTTTGGAAGACACTAGGCGTTCCAGTCATTAACGTATCCAGTAGATATGGATCCATTAATTATCGCAACACCAGAATGGCTGGATTCAACAATATTGAACTGATCACTGACCGCCCATTAAAGGATAATTTAATAGAAATAGAAGAAGTAAAAAAATACTTTCCCAAACACGCAGTTATTGCCTCGTTGATGGTTGAATCAAAAGCGGAGTGGAATCAAATAATTAAAGATGTTGAAAATGCGGGGGCAGATGGTATCGAACTTAATTTCGGGTGCCCCCATGGTATGTGTGAACGAGGGATGGGATCAGCAGTAGGTCAGGAACCCGCCGTACTACAAACCATTGTCGAATGGGCAATGGAGGCTGCTACTGTTCCTGTAATTACTAAACTCACACCCAACATATCTCATATAGTGGATCCCGGACTCGCGGCTGCAAAAGGAGGTAGTGATGCGATTTCATTAATCAATACGCTCAAGAGTATTGTAGGTATCGATCTGGACACCTATGCGCCCTACCCTATCGTCGATGGCAAGGGAACCAATGGTGGTTATTGTGGACCCGCAGTAAAACCTATTGCTTTAGAAATGGTTAAAGAACTGGCAAAACATCCGGACATCAACCATATGCCTATTTCCGGAATAGGTGGCATTGAGACCTGGAGAGATGCCGTTGAATTTATATTGCTGGGGGCCTCCTCACTACAAGTATGTACTGCGGTTATGCATTTTGGTTTTGGGATCATCAGAGAAATGAAAAGTGGTTTGATCGATTTTATGAAGGATAAAGGCTACACCACTATTGATGAGTTTGTCGGTTTGGCTCTTCCCAACGTAACCGAATGGAAACATCTAAACCTTAAGCATAAAGTCATTGCTGTTATTAATGCTGAAAAATGTATTGGCTGTGAACTGTGTTACGTAGCTTGTGATGATGGTGCTCACCAAGCTATCCGTCTTTCCAAATCTAACGGTACGCGTATCCCTGAAATTATTGAAGAGAACTGTGTAGGTTGTAATCTTTGCGCCTTGGTGTGTCCCGTAGAAAACTGTATCACCATGATCCAACAAGACGATGGCTCCGAAAATGTAAGCTGGGAAGATCGCACCCTAGCCAACAATATCCCTACCACCTTTGATGATGAACTAGCCGGAGGTAAGGGTCACCATGTTCCTAAACCCACCGAAGCATTAAAAAACCGACATTAATGGATAAATTCATGGAAGAAGCAATTCTTCAAGCCAGAAAAAGCTTGCAGGAGGGTGGCATACCGATTGGTTCCGTTTTAGTAAGAAAAGATCAGATTATTGCTAGAGGTCATAACAAAAGAGTCCAGGAAAAAAATCCAATCCTACACGGAGAGATGGATTGCTTGAATAATGCAGGTCGCATTGGATCCTATAAAAATACGGTTATCTATTCTACACTGATGCCTTGTTATATGTGTGCTGGCACGATTGTGCAATTTAATATTCCTAAGGTAATTGTGGCGGAAAATAAAACATTTGAAGGTGCTTGGAAATTTATGGAAGAGCACGGTGTGGAAGTGATTAATCTTCAATTATCCGAATGTATTGCAATGATGGGACAGTTTATTCAAGAACATCCAGACCTGTGGTGGGAAGATATTGGTGCACTATAAATTATAGATACTGAGGTTGGTTGGCGTGAGCATTACCAATTTTGCAAACTGCTGAACGGTCCATCCTTTGAACGTTCAGCTCTTAGTCATAGTTATTATCAGCGGTAGTTTTAATTCCCACTTCTGATCTTTTTTATCAAGACATTCTTAACAAAATTTTTCCTCCAGTCATTTGGCTGGTATAATCGCGTATGGCTTCTTTCACTTCTTGAATAGGATAGATTTTTCTGATTTCACTTTTGAGTTGGCTTGGTATTTGTTTCTGTGCACGTTTCCATAGCAACATAATTTTTACTAAATTCTGCTTACTAAGCCAAGGACCTAGCCAGAAACTGTCAACCATCTTATTTTCAAATATTAAAAGGTCAGGACTGGCTTGAACGGCTTGACGGGAAAGTGCGCTGAATACAATAACCTTACTATTTGGGGGCATAGCTTTTAATAGCTGATTAGTTAATGGACCTGCTACCGCATCAAATGCTATGCGAGTATTCGTTTGATGGCATATATCATGCAGTTGTTGTTCAAATCCTGCTTCATTACTATTTAGAACAATGTTAGAACCTTGAGCCTTGAGAAGATCCACTTGGCCATCCCTTCGAACAACATTTACTATTTGAATTCCTTCGTTTCGGCCCAGACGGTTCACCATTTTGCCAAGTGAACTTGCCGCTGCAGTCAATAAAATGGATTGATGTCCTCCTTTTTTCGTAATGGCTATAAAAGCACTGGCCGTGAGGGGGTTTATTGTGGACATAGCTCCTTGCTCTAAACTCAATGATTTATTCAAAGGTAATACTCCTCCTTTAACACTTTTAACTACATACTCCGACCAAACACCTCCACCTTTTCCCCACCCGGTACAGGCAACACGTTTACCAAGGAAATATCTTGCCATGGCTCCGGGTCCAGCAGAAACAACTTCTCCAGAACCTTCTCCACCCGGAACAATAGGAGTCGGATTTTTTAAGCCGTAATAACCTGTCAGAGTCGCCAAATCGGAAGGATTTATTGGTGAAAAGGCAACCTTGACCAACACTTCGTTCTTTGCCGGTGTCGGTATCGGTCGTTGCTCAATACTTAAGGCATCAGCACCAGAATAAGAATTCAAAACAGCCACTGTCATAGTATCCGGGATCCTCTTTTTCCTCATATTACCTCTGTTTTATTTGTCTAAACTAACCCATAGGACCAAATACAATAGCCTCATCACCAATATCGATAAGCTCACAACTCTTAGACAAGCTGCTGCCATCTAGTTCAATATTAAACCCAATTTTATCTTCCTTCGGAGAAGAAACAACGGGAAGCCAGCGATAGGGCAAATCCAATTCTGCCACCCTGGGCTCCATTAAATTAAGAATGGCATACTGCCCTTTTTGATGCTTAAATCCCTTTGGTTTTTCAAAGCTCAATTGAACCGAGTTATTTCCAATCTCTTTTCGCTCCACAAGTTTTACCATTCTTGCATCGACATATTTTTCGGCATCGCACGCAGACCATATTTTGTCCCGATTCATTTGCAAAGCAGC
>JAHEJC010000236.1:3633-9890 GCA_024639065.1 Lewinellaceae bacterium
TCAATTGAACCGAGTTATTTCCAATCTCTTTTCGCTCCACAAGTTTTACCATTCTTGCATCGACATATTTTTCGGCATCGCACGCAGACCATATTTTGTCCCGATTCATTTGCAAAGCAGCTAAAAATCCGGCCATAATGGAACCCTCGAATCCACCGCCGGGGAATGCCCAGGCCGATGCAAAATACAGGTTCGGAATCAAGAAATTATTTCTTAAGCGTTTAGTACCGGATTGTTCTTTGGTTTGAGCAAAACCATAAACAGAGCCAGCCGTATTTGAGGTAAATCGTTTAATGGTTTTTGGCGTGGCGACTTCGTAATACTCAATGCTTTCCCGTATACCTGGAAATTGTTTTTCTAATCGGCCTAATAAGATTTGGGCTACTTTTTCCTTTTTTGCTTTGTAGTCTTCCTTGCTCAACCCTTCCCAGTCTTTAAGATAATCTGCGCAACAGATGACACCTACAGATTTCGGTGGTGGTGCCAGTTGTGCATCTATCTTGTTGTAATCTACAAAAACGAAGCTGCGTTTTGACCAATCGCCTGTATTGTTAGGGTTTATGTCCTTCAAAGTCTTCACATCATCTCCCTTAATAGAATTAGAGTAGTGTTTTACACCATAGGACTCTAAATCAGATTTAAAGCCTAGATAAATATTTAGTAAGGAGCAGGCATTGGTTTTATCAGCGATATGTTGTCTGAGCGCAGATGCATGAGGCTCATCCAGCATATCAGGTACTACGGGCATGGCACAATTGACCACTACATTATCGCAGGTAATAGTAACGGGATCTAAGCTGTTATTAAAATGATCACGGAAGGTGACTCCCGCTACTCGCCCATTTTTGGTTATGATTTTCTCTGCCTTTTTACCCAACAAAACGCAACCTCCTTGTTTCTCAATATATGCTGCCAGATGACTGGAAAGCTGTTGTGAACCACCTTTTATAAAGTAACCTCCACTCCCAATGAAGCTGGAAAATGGCAAGCCATAATAAAACATAGATAAGGTGTAAGGGTCATCGCCCCAATAAACAATATGGGCTAACAGGTCGAGTTTTGCGTTTTCATTGGTAATATACTTATCGAACCAAGACCCAACCGTATGTCGAGATGCTTCTACAAGATTGGGATAAAGCAAGGGCATAAACGGATACATCAGCTTGCGTTTTAATGGTGTGCGCGGCAATTTGACTCCTTCTCTTCGAATACCGGCCAGTAAATTCATTAAGCGTTTGATACCTTTTTCGTCTTCAGGATATTTGTCGATCAGTGCCTTGCTTGCTGCATCATAGCCGTGTGGAAACACAAACTTTTCTTGGTCTGAAAGCACAGCATACAGTTCAGGTACTTGTAGGAATTCAACCTGATTATTGACATCTAGCATGTCAAATAAATTCAATAATGCTCCATTCTCTGCTAATCCACACATTTCATGAAGGCCGACTTCAACGATGAAATCTCCCCGCTTAAAAGTAGTGGCACAACCTCCGGGTTTGTGGTGCTGTTCTATTAAAAGGACTTTCTTGCCAAATTTTGATAGAGTAGCTCCGGCAGTCAATCCGGCTAAGCCTCCTCCGATAACGACGGTATTATATTTCATGTTTTTGTTTTGTGAAGGTTATTTTATTCTTGTTTATTTGGTTTCTATTATTTCAGCCGTATAAATCGCCGGAATATCCCATGCTTCTTTAATCTTCTCATCAACAATGCGCCACACAACCACGGCATCAATTTCTAATAGCTCACCATGTAAAGTCATGGTATCTTTTACATGGGTAACCACTAATTCATCGCCCATTGGAGTGATGGTAAGCGGAGTAACCTTGAAGGTACCTTCAGTTCGACCTGCGATTTTTTCGAAAAATTCCATAAAGCCATGCCTGCCGTGGTAATCCCCATGCATGTCGGGCAGCATGGGGTTAAAATAATGGAAAACGGCATCTTCGGCTATAATACCGGCAGAGGCAGAAATATTGGCCGGGTTAAACCGCTGCAAGACAGCAATGTTTGGATGTTCAGTATTCATGATGATTCGCTTTTTTCTTTATTCTTTATTCTCTTATTAATGATGTTCTCAAAACGCCCCCTGCTAATGGGGTGATGGCTAATCACTTCCCCATCAAGCAGCAAACAAAACGATCCGAAGGCACAGGGTGTATTTTGCACAGTCGCCGCATCGGGCATATCTACAAGTGTCGTTTCTAAGTTGAATTCATTTTTTGCCGAATCTAAAATGGCCTGAACATTCTTTTCAGTATAAGGACACTGTGGGGAGCGCAATATGGTCAGGCCATTCTCAAAATCTCTTGTTTTCTCTAAAGCTTCTTTGTTAAAGCAGGGCGACGCTGCCTGTTCATCAAACTTCAAAACCAATAAACTAAAATCAGGTTTGGCAGTATCTATTTCGGTGAAGCCCATTTTCAAAAATATATCCTTATTGACCATAAAAGAGCCTTTTCTGGTGACAACTGCTACTCCGAGCATCTCTTTCGCTTTGGCTTCATCAATGCAAGTTTGAATTAAAGCAGATGCGCAGCCTTTACCCTTAAATTCTTTTTTAAAGCCGACAAAAAGGCAATGGATAAACAGGTAGCCATCTGCTTTCACAGGGCGATGGGCATATTCTATCGGAATGTATTCCAACATGCCTTGATAGCTTCCTTTCTCAGCGATGAGCGCTTTGATTCGGAGGCCCTTTGGGTAGTACTCCTTAAACCACTCAATTTTATTCCTTAACTCCTTATGTTTTTTTACATTATTATACCCACATACACCATAATCAGCAATATTATCTGGTGTCAGGTCTATGATTTTGATACTGTCATTCATACTTCAGTTTTTTCAGTATGAAGCCAACACTCGGTGCAAAAATTATAACGGGGCGCACCTGTTTCACAGATTTATTAAAGCCCTCACGTTAACAATATTTCGACCCAGAGCTATGCTAAAACCTATTTATGCTTTTTTGAATCTCCTTATAATCTTGAGTTTTGAACTTTAAATCATATTGATAAAATTATTTATAGCTTTCTCTAAAAATAAATTTGTTTTCAGCCTTTCATAAGTCTATTCAACTAACAATATGCAAAACCTTAAAATTGGTTTTTCACCAAGGCTTATTTTAGGGAGATAATAGTTAAATGACTATGACTTTTATCAGAATTATAGATGATAATTATCAGTTATTACAGGTAGCTTTATAGGGTCATTTATTTAACTAAGATCGTACCTATGTCAGCGAACGTGGGCTATATGCTGTGTCAGCATATTCTCCGCTGAAGCGACGACAGGAGCTATGGTTGTGGGTTAGCCTGTGTTAAATGCTTTTTCCATTAATTGCTACATGGCAAGTAATTAAAATCTATTTGATCAAAATACTCTATTCGATCTGGCATCGTGGCCAATAGTATTTTGTTGTTCAATTGTTAAGCTTTCTGGTCTATTACGAAGTGCAAAATTATATTTAACGATGAGTATAAGAATAGTAGCCAATTGCGGGCTTCATTTCTATCAAGCTACGAGAATGTTCGAGCGGGCTACAATGATTGAATTTACTATCATCTCGGCTATTATTTTTATACATTTTTAAAAGCTTTTTTATAATATATCTATATCATATAAAAAATACAGTATATCATTCCAAAGTTAAATCCAGAATGACATAGAACGGCCCCCCAGATAGAATCTGTGTATTTTTTCATCATTATAAATAACATACTGACTAAATACATACACAATACCCATAGTAGGGTAGGCAGAAAATAAAAGTCCCATTGCTTATTAATAAAAACCAAACCAAAATGCGAAACATGAGTTAACGCAAAGGCCATGCTGTCAATAAAAGATGCTTTTCGCTCTCCTAAAGATTTTGCAAAACTTCCATGGACAATTCCCCTAAAAAAAAACTCTTCACCAATCGGACTGAAAGTCATCCCAGTGCTAGCCATTATCACGAAAAGTACTCTTTTATTATCGGCAGTAATTTCTCTTGGGATATTATAAGATTTCCCAATATATACATACCAGTTCTCATAGGAATTCCCCCAGAGCCCATTTCCTAAGAAATATAGTATCAAACTTCCAGCTATACCTGCAATTAATGCAATAACTAACAAATAAATTCTTTTCGTTTTTCTTATTCCAATTTGTTGTCTGCCAAATTTGCTTAGGAAAATGAAAGGCACTATTGCAGAAAATAACATCACCAAACCAATTAGACTATAATTGCCAGTTTCATTGGCTTTTAGTACCAGAACAAACCGAGGAAGACAAACCAGCAATAGCAAGAAAAGTCCCAGTTTCCAATCGAAAGAGATATATCTACTCCAAATTGGTCTTATTTCATATTTTCTGTTATTTGAATTCACTATCTAAATTGCTATTAACAACCGTATAAACACACCTGGAGTGTTTATACACCCAAATCGGGTGGATAAAGTTATCTATAATCTAGGTGACTTTGCTATAATAGAAACTTTTGACACACAAGTGTAGATCTGTTTGTTTTTTGCCAAAAGTGCTGAATTTGAAAATCAAACCTCGAAATATCTTTGTCAATTTTGTTATTTATTTTCAACTTTGTTTGTAGTGAAAGCGAAAAAAACCATACGGTTTGTAGGTCTCACTTTCCTAATTCTCTTTATACTTTGCTTCCTAATACTAGGTATTAGCGATTTTGCATTTTAGCATTTACAATAGTTCACCTAGCACCACATACCACATACCTCTTGCCACATACCTCATACCACATCACCACATACCTCATACCACATCACCACATACCTCGAAACCGGTTTTCACTTTTCCCTTTTCATCTTTTCAAAATGATCAGCCAGTGCTGGATCCGGTTTCCATTTAGAAACCAAATAGCCAGCCAACATACTCAGCAGAAAAGAAGGTCCAAGCACATCCATTCGCTCAAAATAAATGCCAATACCTTCGATAGAAGTCAATACAAACTTAAAAATGGGAATACTCAAAAACCCCACAATCATCGAAGCCATGGCCCCCTTTTCGGTAAACTTTTTCCAAAATAAAGACAAAATAATGGCTGGACAAAAACTGGCGGCGATACCGCTCCATCCAAAGATCACAAACCAAAAAATAGTTCTTTCTGGTGTGGTGACGGCAACGATCAAAGCTAAAATTAATGCAGCTATTGCCATGGCAAAAGTTACTTTCCGGGATAATGAAGTTAATTGATCAAGCTTAAACTTAGGTCTGAAGATTTGCTGATAAATATCCCGTACCACTGCACTGGAAGCTACCACCAAAAGTGAATCAATAGTGGACATTATCGCAGCTAGTACTACTGCTATATAAATTCCTATAAAAAAGAGGGGCAGCAAATGTTCAACAAGGTGTATCAATGAGTTTTGGGCGTTTATACCTAATACGGATTCCACATCGATTCCACTAGAAGTAAAAAAATAACGAGCCAACATTCCAATAAAAACAGCGGCCGTATCGGTCAGCAAAGTAAATATAATCGCTACCCAGGTTCCTTTTGATATTTCTGCTTCATTCTTAATAGACATGAATCGAACATAGACTTGCGGTGATCCCAAGAAGCCTAATCCTATGCAAGCATAACCAATCAGTGTCGCAATATTCAGCCAGGTCCAGCCTCCCGGCCCCCAGGGATTCAGTAACTCCGGATCGATATTTCTTAATCCCTCAAAAAGAGATACATCCTTATTCAACATAAAAAATCCAACTATAGGAAGAAGGATCAGGCCCAGGAACATTAGCAAACCTTGAAACAAATCTGACCAGGCCACGGCCACAAAACCACCAAATAGAATATAGGTTAGTACGATTCCAAAACCAACCAGCAGCCCGACGAAGTAGTTCCATCCCAGGAATGCTTCAAACGCCGATCCAGTAGCATCGATTTGAGCACTTACGTAAATCACCACGAATACAGACAATATGATCGAAGCTATGAGCCTCAAATGATGTGTCTTGGATTGAAAGCGGCTTACCAGATAATCCGGGATGGTAATCGAATCAAAACGGTCACTAAACCGTTTAAATCGTTTGGCCATCACCAACCAGGAAATACTTACACCGAGCACTTCACCAAATACAACCCATAATCCGCTGATCCCGGCAACTGCACCCAACCCGGTAAGTCCCAATAATAACCATGCGGATTCTCCGGTGGCACGCACAGAAAAGGCTACTACCCAGTATCCTAGTTTCTTACCCCCTACATAGTAATCCTTGATATCCTTAATTTTTTTTGAAGAGAT
>JAHEJC010000595.1 GCA_024639065.1 Lewinellaceae bacterium
CTTATCGATGATGATGACCCATAATTAGTGCCAGGTCCGTCTGCATAAAAGTCACAAACTTTACCCCAGGCATATACTCCAGTACCATTTGATGTCCCTTTTCCTTTAAACCAGCCTCCATAATTTTCACCACCATCGACATATTCTGCCAAGCCAAAAACGGCTCGACCTCTGATACTCTTAGCCAAAAAATAACCACCATAATTGGTACTATTCACATCAGAGGCTTCTCCATAAACCCCTCTACCTTCTATACCCTTTGCTTTAAACCAGCCACCATAATTCTCTTGAGTCGTACCAGCTGCTAATCCAAAAACAGCCCGGCCTTTGGTGCCATCCGCTTGAAAATAACCACCGTAATTTGTACCTGTGGTTTTAGTGCTGATTCCATAGACACCACGACCTGTTCCACTGGCGGATTCAAAATAACCGCCGTAATTTAGACCATTGCTGTTGGATGCAATACCATAAACGCCTCGGCCTTCTGTTCCTTTGGCTTTAAACCAGCCCCCATAGTTCTCTTGTGTGGTTGCTGTAGCTAATCCAAAAACCGCTCTGCCCGTTGTACCGTCCGCTTGAAAATAACCGCCGTAATTAGTCCCTGATAAACCAGTGCTGATGCCATATACGGCCTTACCTGATCCGCTGGGCGATTCAAAATGCCCGGTGGTTTGAGTATGAGCTTGAAGAAAAATTCCAATAGTGAGCAAAATGGAAATTATAATATTTGATCTCATCCTTTATGATTTATTCATAGTAAGGTAGTCAATTAATAATTTATACTGGTTTTACTTAAAATCAAAAAGGAATGGTCTCTCTGAAAGTTCACCCAGCCTTTTCAACGAAAAAATCGATCTGCATTTCCTTTAATTTAGCATTCAATCCTTTGATGCCAGAATTAATGTATTCATCATACGCTTTCTTGAAAGGCTGATATTCTGCTTGAATGTCAATCCAGCGTTCTAACTCGCCGGCAGTAGGCGCTCCATGTTGACTGAGCACAACCCTATAAAGCCGGATCAAGTGATTGGTAAATAAGCGCTCAAAATTGATCTCGTCCTGGCTGCTTTTAATTTTATCCTGGTAGATTAAGTCTTGAAGTTTTTTTGATTGCTTCGCTAACTTTTCTATTTCCGATTTTAATTCAGCATCCAAGTCTCGTTCCACCAGCGCTTGGAGATTTTTTCCCAAGTCACGTAAATGTTGCAGCTCCTGCTGAGATTGATTAAGAAGTTGAGCCACTTCCTGTGCTAGGTTGTACTGAGCTACATAGTCCGGGTTGCTGGAGGCCCAATTAGGATCCAGCAGAACCTGAAAAGGCTGTTCGTCGGATACATCTCCCTGCTGAAGCGTCAGGTTGTAAACACCAGGCGGGATCGATGGTCCTTGCCCGGGATGATGCATATCCATCATCATCAAGTCTTCGACCATAAATGGGGCTTTTTGGCGCATATCCCAAGAAAACATATTCATCCCGATTTCCAGTTTTTCATGGGTTCGTTCAAAAATTACCTCCCCCTGCTCATTGAATATTTTAGCTTCGATGGCTTGCGACGTATCCAGAAGCCATACGGCATATTCTACTTGATAGGGAGCAGCAGATGGACTCTCCCTGCCTCCACCACCCTTACCGAGATTGGTTTTGTAAGTATCCGTTATTGGATACGAGTGGAAAGATTTCTTGCGATCAGCTTCCGTCCATGCTCTCAACAAACTGATATCATCCATACTCCAGAAGCCTCTTCCTTGTGTACTCATGACCAGGGTATGATCTTTAATCTCCATATCGGTGATTGGGGTGTGCGGCAGGTTGTTTTGAAAAGGATGCCATTGATCCCCACCATTTAATGTTACATACATACCATATTCTGTGCCGGCAAATAATAGATCCGGATTGACCACGTCGTGCACAAACGAACGAACAAAGTGGTTGTCAGCTATTCCGTTGGTGATTTTGTCCCAGGTCTTGCCCTGGTTGGTGGTTTTGAAAATATATGGTTTAAAATCGGCATAACGATAATTATAGACTACGATAAATACTGTATTACGCTCATGGGTTGATAATTCAATATGATTGATGGTACCTTCGTGGGGCATATTTTTTGGAGTGACATCCAACCATGACAACCCACCATCTAAAGTATAATTTAACCGACCGTCATCACTACCTACCCACAATTCTTGTGCATCAAAGGGGGACTCAGCAAAAGAAAAAAGGGTACTATACACTTCCACGCCGGTTGCATCGTGTTGAATAGGTCCTCCGGGGATACCCTGGTAAGCGCGGATGTTGCGCGTCAAGTCTTCACTGATGATCTGCCAGCTGCTGCCTTCATCGATAGATTTATGGACATAATTGGAGGTATGGTACAAAACGTTTTCGTTGTGCTTAGATACTCGAATGGGAAAGTTCCATTGCCATCTATATTTCAAATTGCGTTGCTCGGTACCTTCCGTATAATGAGGATAAGCGCCTACTTGTCGTTCTTCACCGGTTGCTAAATTTACTCTGGTAATAATCCCGCTATAAGTGGTTGCATACACCATATTAGCGTTTGAAGGAACCACGGCCACATCAGCACTTTCTCCACCGCCTACTTCCAGCCAATGTTGTTTGGGATGGATGCCTCCCCGATGGCGAATTGGGACCGATATAGTACTGTTG
>JAHEJC010000237.1 GCA_024639065.1 Lewinellaceae bacterium
TATCCATCACAGATCCGGTTACCAATAATGGTTAAATGAGGACCATGAAAAGTTGTTAAAGATATTTGATTATCACCGGTAAGTTTGAAAGAGAAAATCGAGAAAAGGTTGAAATAAATGTCAGATTCTTCTATTTCCTTTTTTTAGAGATCTTGAATCTCTTGCCAATAAACACTTTAAAGTTCTCCGTCGAAAGATCCAGTTCATAGCCTCCGAACTGAAAATTTCTCCATACAACGACCCCTGTTATACCCCCATACAAAGTTGGTGATTCATAACCAATGGCACTTCTTGCCGTTAGTTGAGCGGCGGGAGAATTATTAATGGCTTTTTCCCCTGTTATGGTTGCCAGTTCTATACGCTGATTTCCAAATCCTGGAGTCACACCTACATTAATAAAAAAGTGATCAGAGATCACCCATGTATACAGATATCCAATAGTGATGCCAATCGCCAAGGTATTAAAGGATTTTAAGTCAAATTCAGTTAGAAGACTATCTGGAATTTCCTTTGGTTTTAGGCCATTTTCTGAATCAGCTAAATCAAGGTGTCCAAAAATGCCAAGAGTAAAACTTCCGGCACTTTTAAGTTGCACCTGGTTTCTAACGAATGCTGATTTATACGAAAATTTGTCTGAATTAAAGATACGAAAGGCATTTACTCCTGCTGACAATACACGCATATCCGGGATCTTGGGAAATTCATCACTATCCCAATCCACAAACTCCTGGGGATTAGAGTTATAATAACCCCTATAGATCTGGAAAAAGCCATCAAAACCAACTTTTTCACCATAAACATTAGCCTGAACATCAAATCTTTTTGTTTGCCCATATCTCCTGTTGCTCTCCGATCCATTGGGTATTCCCACTGCAAGGGCTAAACCATAACTCTTATAGTTGAATCCCAATCCAAGACTTGTTCTAACATTTGGTTTTAATATCAATTTTTGTTCGTTCCGAATTATATCCAAAGTATTCCATTTGGTATTGGAATATATACGCAGGGCCAGTAGTTCCGAGTACTCGGCAAAGTATTGGGATGTATCCTTTACCGAATTGGTTTTTAGACTATCCCCGGGGAATCCAAGGACGGGAGAAATACACAGACAGCATAAAATCAAAATGATAAAAGAAGTGAAGCTGTTGTTATTTTTCATTTAACGTATATCCTCTTTGCGGGGCAAATCTATAATCAAATGTAGTTATAACTTTTTAAATGAATCATACCCAAGAAAAGAAGTATTGTAATCAATTAGATTACAACTAATTGTTATAACCACATAGATTTGAAGTATCTTAATGGCCTCAAAATCAAAACAATATATATTGCGATATGACTGGTATAAATTTCTGTTAAAGAAATTGTCTTACTAATTTTATCCCATTCTTATGTTGAATCTTATAACGAAAGGTCAATAGACCATTGAAAAAGAAACTACCCAATACCCATACCCATGGATGGATTTCTACTCTTCATTTCAGGAATAACTTTTTCAGTTGGAATAATATCCCTCTTTTTTGCCTGGCGCGGCGATAAGAGATATAAGGATACGCTCTTTGGATTTCTCGCGATTTCATCTGCACTTTATTATCTGATACAATCGGGAGAAACGCAATCCTCCACTGCACCTATTCTAGGGTTATTTTCTGCAACTGTCTTTTTTAGTCTGTTTCCCTGGTACATTGCCTACTATGCCCATTATGTAAAAAAGACATATTTGTGGTCGATTACAATAATGGCAATAGGGTTTTTTAGCCTGTTTTTGCTTGAACTCTTCACAGGAATTACGGATGTGAAGATGGTCTTCAGTCATTTATTTTATATTTCTGCCTCAGTTTATTGCTTAATTGCTTCCTTTCATTGGTTAAAAAATAAAGTGAATTTTTCTTCAATATTCCATGCAATCGGAGTATTGTATTTTGCTGTTTTCTCCATCGAAGAAATTTTAGTAGATCGTTTCGATTTCAAGTTTTTATGGCGTACAAACTTTGATTACAATCTGCTTGATTTTTTCCCGATGATATTTGTGTTTCTCAAAATAGTGACTGTAGTAAACGACCTGATTTTGAAGTCTAAATTTGAAAAGTCTAATGTTACTTTCAGGAGGAACTGGCAAAATTATCTAAATAATAGCAACCTATTAATTGTCGATCTGGATGAGAAAGGGCATATTCAATATATAAATCCTTATTTTCTGGGATATTTGAATAATTCAACTCCAGAAAAACATGCTCCCTTTCATCTTCAATTTATAAGTGAAAAGGAGCAACCATTATTCACTGAAATATATAATTCATCCGAAATTAGGGGAGAATTACAGAGTAATTTAATTCTTCCGGAAGGACAAAAATCTATCTACTGGTCATTTCTGAAGTTTACTGATGCCGAAAGTGAAAGGGAAGATATCCTCCTTACCGGGATTGATATTACTTCAGAAAAAATGGCAGAAAAGAAGATAAAAGAAGTTAATGAAGAACTTGAAATATTAAATCAAAAATTAGAGTCCGAAAATTTCCAATTGCATCAAAGTTTAAGCGGGGAAGATTTTGCAAATGAAAAGTTGATTGGGGAAAGTGAAGAATTGCGGTATGTCTTAAGTAAGGTTGAGGATATTGCCAAAAGCAACGTGACGGTGTTATTAGAAGGAGAAACTGGAGTTGGTAAAGAGGTTTTTGCTACTGAAATATATCAGAACAGTGAACGCAGGTTTAATCCATTCATAAAGGTAAATTGTGCCGCACTGCCAACTCCCTTATTGGAGAGTGAATTATTCGGTTATGAAAAGGGAGCATTTACCGGTGCGGATAAAAACAAGAAAGGTCGCTTTTTGCTTGCAGATAAGGGGACTCTATTTTTAGATGAAATCGGTGAATTTCCCATGGAGATCCAGCCTAAATTGTTACGGGTATTGCAAGAGGGTGAATTTGAACCCCTGGGATCTGAGAGGACCTATAAAGTCGATGTAAGGGTAATACTGGCGACTAACAAAGACTTGGCATATGAAGTTGAAAAGGGAACCTTTAGATCAGATTTATATTATAGAGTCAACGTATTTCCAATAACCATCCCACCTCTGAGAAAAAGAAAGGGCGACATTCGGCTTCTGGTAAGATCATTTGTGAATGAGTTGAACAATAAGTATAAAAAGGACATTCAGGAAATTCCCGGATCCCTGATGGAAGAGTTGGAGAACTATCCTTGGCCTGGAAATGTACGTGAATTGAAAAACGTACTTGAACGATCCGTAATCACCAGCAATGAATCCACTTTGAAATTAACTGATCATCTGCCTGATTTACTAAATTCAAATGGTAAAAACCATCATAAGAATTTTGGAAATGAACAATCCCTTGTAGAAGTTGAAAGATCACATATTTATGGCGTTCTTCAGGATTGTGACTGGAAAATTTCTGGTGAAAATGGAGCTGCCCAAATTTTAGGAATGCCGGCGAGTACATTACGCTCAAAAATGAAAAAACTCGATATTAAACGTACTTAAAATCACTCAATTCACTCACGATATACAGCGTGTCGCGAAATATCGCCATCACAAACATCTTCGTAATACTCATTAATACATTGGTTATCAGCATTTTATAGCACTATTGTTGGCTTCAATTTCTACCTGGCACTACTATTGTCATTAGAGTTAAAAACTAATCCACATCAATATGCATTTCATGCTGCTAAGGTTTAATATCCCTAAGTCCAAAGTATTAGAATTTGATCTTGCTCTTGAACGATTGATCAAACTCCCAATTTATATTCAGAAATTTCCGAGTGAAACTTCAGGTTCAGAAGCCACATTTGAGATGGTTAAAAAATGGGATACAGAGGTGCTAATGAAAAAGGATATCGAAGGCGCACCCTTTAAGAATTTATTTGGTGCCGTAAAAGTCCTGGGTGAGATCCAGGAATTTTCCATCTATGAGGCAAATGAAAAAAAATTATCAGAAGAATTTACAGTTAAGTAATCATTAATAACTCAAAAAAGAAATACGTATGAAAACTCTACTTGTCATTTTATTATCGTGTGTTTTATCAATCACAGTAAATGCCCAAACGGACAATGACTACCTGGAGGTAGCCAGGGATGTCTTAAAAACAGAGAAGAAAGCTGTAATCGCTGAAGCCATGGATCTTTCTGAGGAAGAAAGTACCGTTTTTTGGCCCTTATACAATGAATACCAGGGGAAACTCTATCTGGTCCAAAATAAGCGCATTGCTATTATTAAGGATTTTGCAATGAACTATGAAAGTTTGAGTGACGAGAAGGCTGATGAACTATATACTGGAGCACTGGCCTATCAGTCCGAATTGTTAAAACTAGAGAAATCCTATTATAAGAAATTCAAGAAAATTATTGCAGTCGGTAAAGCCGCCCGTTTCTTTCAGCTGGAAAATAAAATTGAAACCCTGATCGATGCGGAGCTTGCTATGGAATTACCATTGATCGAAGTAAAATAAAGCGTTTAATAAACTAATTATTGATAGATCATGAATAAAACTAAATCAATATGGATGTATAGCATTATTATCGTGATGCTATCAGCGACCTTTTGCCTCCAGGCACAGGATAAATCACCTACCAATAAGGTGGTGACAGTGCCGAAACCACGCGTACTGGAAATAGCAGACAGGCCATTCCCTACAATTGTACCTGGTACAGGCTCTGTAATCATTAAGACAGAGATCTCTGCTCTCTGTGTGGACGATAAAATGTGGACCGACCATGATCATGAGTGGTTTTCACACCCCATTTATGGAATGGGACATGAAGGTGTGGGAACCGTTGTTGATGCCGGGGCTAGCACAAAACTCAAGGTGGGTGACCGCGTGCTGGTCTCTCACGGGGGTTTTTGCGGAAGATGTTACTCCTGTGTCAATTTTTTGTCCCAGGCACATTGTACGGCAATTGCCGGTGGAGAGGTTGGATCAAGTACCGACTTTCCTGAGTTTTTCATCGATGGATTAGCACCTATCGAACGTAAGAACAACTCACAATCCGGCTGGGCAGCTTTGGCACAGTATCGCCTCGCTGATGAGGGAACATGTACGATTATTCCTGATGATCTGGATTTCAAATATGCCATTGCCGGGGAATGTTCCATGGGCATGGCCTTCTGTGCCCAGCAATTTATGGATGTTAAATCTGGTGAATATTTGCTGCTGCTTGGCAATGGTCAGAGGCAATTCTCCCTCTCCCATGTTATTGTAGGACTCTTCAGGGGTGCACGTGTAATAGCCGCTGTTCGTGACGACTATCAAGCAGAACGAGTACGGGCTATAGGCGAGGCCCGAGGGGGCAGCCCGGATCTACATATTGTAGACATGCGTTCAGCAAATTGGAAAGATGAGGTTTTGGCCTTAACCGATGGGAATGGCCCCGAGAAGGTTGCTGATTTCACCAGTGAAGAGGAGGTGCTAAATGATGCTCTTGACCTGCTCACTGTGCAGGGTGTTCTCTACATTCAGGAGAATTTGTATAATAAAAACCGTCAGTTGAGGATCGATCCGTATGCGCAGATGGGAGAGAAAAACCTAACCATTACAGGAACTATTGATTCCCGCCACATCGATCGGCCGGGAATTATCAGAATGTTGCGCAATAAAGAAGTACAGCGTATGTGGGACGAAGTGGCAACTCACGAGTTCGGGATGGCAGATGTCGATAAGGGCTTGGAGCTCATGACGGAAGGACAATGTGGAAAAGTACTGGTGTATCCGCATCGATAAACTTTCGTATCGTTTGTTTGAGGTTATATCAGGATGACTAACAATCCAACTCAGCAAATGATGCTTACATGACACTAATAAAAATGAAAACGACTTCATTTTAAAAGTATGATAAGTGAACGGAAAATAAAACAACACTTAAACTTCTTAATAATGAATAAAATTATTTTAAGTACATCTTTATTACTCGGAATTCTGGTGAGTTGTAATACATCAACCGACCAGCCTGAAAGCACAACATCAGGCGAATATAAAATGGACCGCACCGTGTTGCCCATTCAACCGCCAGAGCATACACCAGTTACCATTATGGATGCCAGAGACGCAGAAAAGCCCGAGCCATTTGTAGTGGAAGCACCCGAAGGAGCACCAAACGTTGTTGTTGTTTTAATTGATGATATTGGCTTTGGTGCAACAAGCACATTTGGCGGAGCCATTAGCACTCCAACCTTCGATAAACTGGCAGATAATGGATTAAGATTTAATCGGTTTCATACCACAGCCCTTTGTTCTCCTACAAGAGCGTCTCTTCTCTCGGGAAGAAATCACCATAACGTTAATGTAGGATCTGTGATGGAAGTTGCAACTGGTTTTTACGGGAACCAGGGTATTCGTCCGGACAACGCCAAGTATTTTGCTGAAACCCTAAAACAAAATGGATACAGTACGGCAGCATTTGGCAAATGGCACGAAACAGCAACGTGGGAAGTTTCCGTTTCTGGACCATATACACGATGGCCAACCAATTCAGGTTTTGATAAATTCTATGGTTTTATCGGCGGTGAGACGAACCAATGGGATCCTTTGATTTATGATGGGGTTACGAAAGTCAGTAAAAGCGATGACCCGGATTATCACTTTACAACCGATATGACCAACAAGGCAATTGAATGGGTTAAATTTCAACAGGCTATGACGCCTGAAAAACCATTTATGGTTTATTATGCCCCTGGCGCAGTACACGCACCACACCATGCGCCTAAGGAATGGATAGAAAAATATAAAGGCAAGTTTGATGCAGGTTGGTTAAAACTTCGGGAAGAGACTTTTAATCGTCAAAAAGAATTGGGAGTGATTCCTGAGAATACAAAACTGGCCCCTATGCCTGCAGATATGAAAGATTGGGACTCATTAAGCGAGGATGAAAAACGCTTATTCTCTCTTCAAATGGAAACCTTTGCGGGCTTTACAGAACACACGGATAATGAAGTAGGAAGATTCGTAGATGCAATTGACGAAATCGGAGAATTAGAAAACACCTTGTTCATTTATATAATGGGCGACAATGGTTCTAGCGGAGAAGGTGGACTAGAAGGAACCTTTAATGAAATGGTACACCTTAATGGACTTTTTAACGAAGAAACAGTGGAAAGCATGCTTGAACATGCTGATGATTGGGGTGGTCCTAATTCATTCCCTCACATGTCTGCTACTTGGGCAGTTGCAACAGATGCCCCGTTTAAATGGACGAAGCAAATGGCTGCAGATTTTGGAGGCACAAGAAACGGCATGGTAATGCACTGGCCAAAGGGAATAAAAGCTAAAGGTGAAATTAGAGAGCAGTGGCATCACGTTAATGATATTGCTTCGACAGTTTTAGAGGCTACAAATTTACCAGAGCCCACATCTATAAATGGTGTTGAGCAAATTCCTATGGACGGTGTAAGTATGCTTTATGCAGTTGAAGATGCGAATGCCACTGAGAGACATGTTGTTCAATATTTTGAAATGTTTGGTAACCGAGCCATTTACAGTGATGGTTGGTTAGCACGCGTGGTGCATATAGTTCCATGGGTCGGCAAACCCAGAGGTACATTGGCTGATGAAGAATGGGAGCTTTATAATATTGAAGAAGATTTCAGCCTTGTAAACAATCTTGCAGAAGCCAATCCAGAAAAGCTAAAGGAGATGCAAGATTTATTTGAGAAAGAAGCAATCGAAAATAATGTATATCCATTAGACGATCGATTATACGAACGATTTAATGCCACAATTGCAGGACGACCAGACTTGATGGGAGACCGTAAAACTTTGACCTTAGCACAAGGTATGAGTGGTATAGGAGAAAACGCATTTTTAAATATAAAAAACACCTCAAAGACGATTGTTGCAGATGTTTCATTAAAGGGTAGTGACAATGGAATAATTCTTTGTCAAGGTGGCAAATTTGGTGGTTGGGCGCTTTATATGAACAATGGAAAACCCGCCTACACTTACAATTATTTTGGTCTTGAAAGTTATACCATCACTGCTCCAATGGCTATTACAAGTGATCGTGCTGAAATAAAACTGCAATTCGATTATGATGGCGGTGGCACCGGAAAAGGTGGAACAGCAAAATTGTTTGTAGATGGCAACATGGTTGCTGAAGGCCGTGTAGAAAAAACACAGCCAGCAGTATTCTCAGCTGATGAAACAACAGATGTTGGGAAAGATGATGCAACACAGGTAGCCGATAAGGTATTTACTGATATTAAAGAATCTGAATTTACTGGTTATGTAAATAAAGTAACCATCAGTATTCCGAATTGAATACATTGTTGGGAATCATAAATCTGAATACTCCCCTAAAATCAAATAATATGACAACTAAAATCAATAAAAGTCTAAAATCTAATTATGGGCTAATTATTGTTCTCATGATGCTCTCAGCAACCTTGTGTTTAAAAACACAGGCACAGGAAGTAAGCGTACTGCAAAGTGAAGAAGATTTTCAGAAATTAATGCCAATAACTGGAAACGTCGAAACCTTTTTTGGCAATTTCAAACTGGACCACAGTTTTCCAGCAGTTGGAGAAGCAGATAAAATCTTTAAACTCATCGATCATCAAAGAGCTGCCCAACTGTATTTGTGGGGTTTGCCATTGGTGAGCATGCAAACCTGGATAGATGGCAACAAAGAAGTTTATGGTTGCGACTATAACGATATACTTTCTGTTAAAACTTTTAACGAACGAAGAGGCGTTTTAACTGCCAATGAAACAACAGACTATTTCTGGGGCGGTTCAAATACCAAAGAAGGTGCTGTTGTAATAGAAATACCAGAAGGCTTAACCGTTGGTATGATAGATGATATGTGGCAACAAGGAATTACGGATATTGGACTCTTTGGACCAAATGCAGGAAGTGGCGGCACGCATGTTTTTGTCGGCCCTAATACACCTCAACATTTAATTCCTGAGGTTTCCGATGGACAATTGATACATCAAACATCAACTGATCAAATTTTTTATGTATTACGCATGCTTGGTAATGCCTCCGAAGTAAAAGCATTAATCGATCAGGTTCAGATATATAACTACGGCAACAAAAAGGACAAAAAGGTGGTCAGCGGTGAAGATAAATTTTTAGCTGTTTACCAGCAGCGAGGCATAAAATTTTGGCAAGTGCTACACAAAGCCATTAATAAAGAAGTAGTCCAAGAACGCGACCGTTTTTTTATGTATTGGTTAAGAAATTTGGGTATCGAAAAAGGCAAACCTTTTAATCCAACACCTGAGCAAATTGCTATTTTGGAAGACGGGGCAAAAGTTGGTGAATTAATGGCTAAAACATTGGTTTATAACGAACGTCTTGAAGGTGTTTTACGTCAGAATAACTGGCGAATGATACTTGGCGGAGAATGGGGCGATGGAATTAAGTTTTCTCAAAAAATGAAAGACTACGATATCTTTGATCCACGGGCTCGCTATTGCTACGAAGCAATAACCACGTCACCTGCCATGACGGTTCCAATGCCGGGTAAAGCTCAAGCCTATATTGGTAAATTCGAAGACGAAGAAGGAAATCGTTTACAAGGTAGTAACAATTATGTGCTTAAGATAAATGGTCCTGTACCAGCCAAATTATTTTGGTCAGTTGTTATTTATGACACTGATACGCGGTGCATAATCGATAACCGGCAAGGTGCGCAAGGAGGCAAAGCCACAGTTGGAAGTAAAACTGACGGTATAAAACAAAACGATGACGGTTCTTACACCATGCTTTTAGGGCCTGACGCACCACCAAAAGGATGCGAAGCGAATTATGTTCAAACGATCCCGGGAAGAGGATGGTTTCCGTATATGCGCGCGTATGGTGCAGAAAAGGAATTTTTTAATGATGAATACAAATTCCCGACAGTAGAAAAGGTTAAAG
>JAHEJC010000238.1 GCA_024639065.1 Lewinellaceae bacterium
GTGTCCGATAACCGGCTCCGGTAAATATTTTAGGTAATTCGTACTGAAATTCAGGGATAGGTGTATATCCAAGTTGCCCGCTTTGCCAGGGGCTCATTCCGGTTAAAATACTAGTTCTTGCAGGCAAACATGAAGGCACTGATACATATGCATTTGTAAATAACACCCCCTCTTTTGCAAGTTTGTCAAGGTGAGGAGTTTGTATCCAATTGACTCCATCAGCACCAATACGGTCACCACGATGTTGGTCGCCCATTATGAAAAGGATATTCAATTTTTTTTCGTCATAGGTACTTGTTTCACCCAGAACCAATGGAATATAAATTATACAACCGACGACCAGCACCAGCCATCGACACAAATTGTTATTAAACCTGTTATACATTGAATTTTATTTTTATTTTCCAACTCAGAGGAATCATTAAGCAAATTATACAATTACTATTATATCCAAATATCTAGTGCTGATGTTTTAAGAAGGTATTCTAAATTACTCTACTTAAAGAATTGTCAAATAGTAGCGTTTGCCAAGTGTACACCAGCGCCATGAAAAAGTGGACTACCTTAACCATATTATTGATTCTTCCTTTACTTTATGCGGCTTGCAATAAAGACAATAAGGAAATAGTTAAACCTGATTTACCCAAAAATGCGCTTATCATTGATGGTGTCTAATATACCTTAACCCAGGGAATAGTTCAATACACAGATAAATCATTTTTCAGTATAGTTCTTTATTCCAAGTGAATAAGTTTTGACGGAGATGCTTTTACAGGTATTTTTCTTTTCCAATGGAGCACACTTTTGTAGAAAAAGAAGTTGATGGTTTTCTACCATCAATATGGAGAGACAAAAAGACGATAAGCACAGTAAATTCATTCAAAAGTCAGGTGCTTACCTATTCAACGTTTTCTGGTTTCCATTCAATTACGAATACCTGTTGAGGAGCCATCTCCTCAATTTTTTCACCATCTCCTTGCCCTACTTTCTGCACATAAATATGAAGCTCTTTCATTGTCTTCCAAAGCTCGGTATCGTAGCTTGGTTCCCACATTCCTACCGCAAAATCGGTCAAGTCCTTGAATCGCCATTTTTGCTTTTTCAGATTTTTACACATAGCTACTGAGACCCGATCACCCCGCTCAATATCCCGAAATAACATATAAGCCTGGTCTCTGGAACCACGATCGTGGACTACAATACGAGGACGGCTGATGGGGATACGCTTCGTACCGCCTCCCTTCAAGGTAAAAGGAGTCGTGCGGCGGCTAATCTGCTGCGTCTCCCATTGAACACCAGTATGAAAGATGAGAAAATATTGGGGCACTTCAGTACCCTGAGGTCTAAAGTACGTAGCAATGTAGGGGTGCCCCTGAGCATCAGCGCACATCGATGTGGTGTTGATCAGTTCATGGCCTTGGGGAATACGGTAAGCATAATCAGCATTGTCCATGGTGATAGGAAGGTTATACACTTCACCTGTAGATTTTAACCAGGTTCTGCCTTCGTCAATTGATTTGGCATAGGCCATATCATGATTCGTGGCTACATCGCCAGTTTCCCTCCAAACCCAGGAAAGGTGGATGGTGCCTGCTACATCTGTGCACAGCTGCCAATAGGCATTCCGCATGCCTTCCCCGTTAATAAAGGCATCCTGACGCTGAGTCCATAATTTGGTGCGGATATCATAGTGGTTCATCATCAAATTACCCCGGCCCGATGTCCCATCGCGGTAGAGGAAAAGCAGATCGCCACCAGGCAATCGATAGAATTCAGGATAGGTCACATTGGTTTCTTTACTACCGGTCATAGACATGTTACGGCTTAGCTCTAGTGAACCGGGTTCCTCGCTCCGGCAATAATTTAGCGAATTACCATGATGGTCCCACGACATATGCAGGTAGCCATCTCCATCCACCATAATGCTGATTGAATTGTGCGCATCATTTACATTGCCTTTATATTCAGTTTTCCGGATCTCCCACCTTGATGATCCCCTGTTTCGCTTGGCTAATACTACGTATCCATCATTATCATAATATCCGACATATTGTAAGTCTTTATGGGTAACTATTGAGTTGTGACGCAGTATATTGGCATTTACTGAATTCTTTGACCAGGCCTTGGCAATAGGAACCATTTTAGGTTGAGCCCATGAACCTACTGAATAGAAAGAGGTCACAAGTATGAATAGCAGCGACCAGGATTTTTTCATACGATATATAATGTTTCTAGCATCTCATCCATCAATGGGCAGCACTTTATACCATCAAATCCTTCAAACTTACATCATTATAATCATCAACGAATTTCATAATATTCTGGAGATGGTCAAACTCTTCTATTCTGTGAGTTGTAGTGACCACAATAATTTTACTATCAGCCTTCATCGCTGCTTCTGCTCCGGTGGGACTATCCTCAAATACCACGCATTCTTTAGGAGAAAGATGTAAGCCCGCAGCTACCTTCTGGTAGATCTCTGGGTGAGGTTTACCTTTTTCCACATCTCCGGCATGTAATGCGACCTTAAAGGTTTCTCGTAGATCCAATGCATCTAAAACGAAATCCAGATTTTCTTTGGGAGCAGCTGTCCCAATTCCCATAGGTATCTTTAGTTTTTGAATTTGCTGTATAAACTCAGGTAAGCCATCAATCAATTTAATTTCTAAAGCATATAACCGTCGATATGTTTCCTCCTTTCTCCGGGATAACTCTATTCTTTCATTTTTGGTAAACCGATCTCCAAAAAGACGTTCCAAGATTTCAATATTTACGCCATGAATTTGTTGTTGCACTTCTTCAAAAGAAAAGTCCATTCCTAATTCAGCTAATAATTTTTGCCAGATTTTATGGTGCACCATCATATTATCGATCATCGTACCGTCCATGTCAAAAATGATCCCTTTCATCCTCAAATGGTGTCAGACCAATTCATTTTCAAATAACTCAATCAAACGATTGGCTCTTTTTTCAATCTCTTCGTTCTCGGCACGCAGACTTTGCACAAATTTGTTTTCCTCATAGCTCCCCCTGACTGTTGAAAAATCAGCCTTATTAATGGCTTCATCACCATCAACTCCATACCCGATGGTGCTATTCTGATCAAATTCTTTTTCGGCATCTTTGAGGATCATGTTATTGAGTTTTAAAGAGTTTACCTTCCATAGCATCAACAATTCCTGAATTTGTTCAGTAGTGATATGCTCCAGTTGAATGCCTGTTTCCCTTTCCAGCAAATCCGCATACCACGACCAGGCATAAATTTCATAATTGTTATAGACAGTTTTCAAGCGAGATTGGAGTTGCTCAATATCTTTAATCCGCTCGTTTTTCAAATCTTGCACAATTTGGTAAATAACTTCTTGAGGGGCCAGGAGTCCTCCAAGATCAACCCAATCACCCAGGCCGCTTTTGTTTGGTTTTAAATAGCTTCGTAATTCAGTCAGATTTTTAAATGTTCCCAATTCTAATTTGTCAAGGAGTTGCTCCCCTAAATATTTTTTCAGCCCAATTTGATAGTATTTTCGACAGGTCTTCAACAACAGTCGAAGGATCGAAATGCCTTTGAACTTGACGTATTTCTGCTTTTTGGAAGCATGGTCATAAAGGGTTTGCAAGATTTCACTGCCCCGGATCATTTTACCCACTATATAGGGGCTAAACAGTTCAAAGCGTATCAAATCAAGTTTGTGAGGATCTTCTCGCCGGTCTCGATTTGGCCATTTTTCAGTGTCCCTCTTGGTCCCTACGGTGAACAGATTCATGGCTGGTGTAAGGGTACTCTTTCCGTCTTCGACAGTGATATAGGAAAATGGAAAATCAGACGTGTCAAAATTGGCACTGTGTTTACCCATGACCACGGAAAATGCTCCGATGCGGCTCGGCCAAAGCAAGTAGGAAAAAGAACCTGTCTTGGACCCTCTTTCCAGGATACCCTGGTGCACCGGTCCTAATTTGTACATGTGGTTACTTTGGTTGGTACCACTTCCAGCGTTAAAGAATGAAAACATCCCAGCAATAAGTAGCGATGACTTGTGATGGGTGACGGTATATGGGCCCGCAAAGAGACTTACCGCTTCTCCATGGAACCCTTCACAATTGGCGAAAAAAACCGAGTTCTCCGCTGAAAACTGCTTGCCTATCCGGACGCCCTGTCCGACAAAACACTTGTCCAGGATGACCCCAGAATCAACCCGGGACCCCGAATGAATAATGAAATTTTTGGCGATCACTCCATCTCCGATAATCGTAGGATCTTCTATGCAGCTAACAATAGAACCCTCTTCCAGCAACTGGGCTCCGGAAACCCTGACTTCTGGTCCAAAGTTTACGTTTTTGACGGTACGAACATTTCGGATACGGCACCCTGACTCAATCTTTCCCTTGGAAGAACTTATATTATCGGAATAGCGCTGGATCAACTTTTCGAGCTGACCAATCATTTTCTGTTCATGTCTGTAAGTGACCATCATATAGGCGATCTGAGCAGATAGTTGGTCAAAAAGAAGCAATTCCCGACCACCGCCTTCATTAAGCACCTCGACCTCTATACCGTTGCCGAAAGAGGTTTCGCCTTCAACAGTGAGAGAAGACACATTTTCAATAACCACCTCTTCTTCAATGACATACCCTTCCAATTTGCCTACCTGGCTGATATAAACCTTATCGCCAATCTCGCAATCTTTGATAAAACTGGAATAAATACCGGAAGAACCGGAAGGACTATTTTTCAGAAGCCCCAGTTTTATCTTTCCTTCGAATCTGGCCTGGTGAATATTATCAGTGTTAAACGCATCAGGTACCTGAATAAGGGACCAGTCATTGCAATAACAGCCTTGTTTTACAAGGTTGACAATTTCATTATTAGTGAGGTTTCTGTACTCCATAGTTTTATATTAATGAAGTCACTAATTATTAACATACAATTCGGGAAGATTTTCCAGATCTTGATTTTCGATATCCTTAAAATATTTTACGGTACCTACTTTTAATTCCATGGTGGCTTCATCGTCACAGACAATAATACCATACCGGTGCAATTGGAGCATGGATCCGGTCCACATATGGTTGACTCCTCGCTCCACTACTTGATACAAAGCCCGGGCTTTTTTATAACCATTTATAATAATCAAGACCTCCTCAGCTGACATGATGGTACCTAATCCTACGGTCAACGCTGTTTTAGGTACTTTGGAAATGTCATTTTCGAAGAACCTTGAATTAGCGATCCGGGTATCTAGGGTGAGCGTTTTGATCCGGGTTTTAGAAGTTAACGATGAGCCTGGTTCATTGAAAGCAAGATGGCCGTCTACTCCAATTCCTCCCAGGAAAAGATCGATGCCACCAGCTTTTTCGATCTTTTTTTCGAATTCGTCACATTCTTTTTCCAAGTCCGAAGCATTTCCGTCTAAGATATTGATATTATTCCTTGGTATTTCGATATGCTTGAAGAAGTTTTCTTCCATAAAATAGTGATAGCTTTCGGGGTGATCTTCCGGCAATCCAACATATTCGTCCATGTTAAAAGTTATTACATTTTGGAAGGAAACCTTACCGGCTTTATTCAACTTGATGAGTTCTTTATAGGTTCCAAGTGGACTGGAACCTGTGGGTAAACCCAGTACAAAGGGATCATCGGGTGTTGGTCTTTTCAGATTGATGTTACGCGCTACATAATAAGCTACCCATTTACTCATTGAATTATAGTCATCATGAATCAATATTCTCATGTCAAATTATTTATTTATTAAAAAGTAAACTATTCATTCCTTCCTATCCAGTACTTATTCTTTTCAACTGATTGCCTATAGCCGCCAGTTGGGTAAAGTATCTGACCTTTATTAATTAAACTCCAACTCATTTGTTAGAAGCACTTTAACATCCGCAACAAAACATCCTTTTCCCTCTTCCAACACGATCAACGGATTGATATCTAGTTCGGTGATCTGTGGATGATCTATAGCTAGCTGACTCAGTTTTAGAATAGCGTCAGCAATGGCCTCAACATCTCTGCGACTGCGCCCTCTGGCTCCAGCTAGGATCTCGTATGCTTTAACCTGTTTGATCATTTCTAGTACCTCTTCCCGGGTTACGGGAACTACCCGGAAACTGACGTCTTTAAAGATTTCAACAAAAATTCCTCCCAGACCGAACATAATAACCGGACCAAAAGATGGATCCCTTTTCAAGCCAAGAATCACCTCCTCTCCTTTGGGAATTTGACGAGTGATAAATACACCTTGTATTTTTGCTTTCGGCATCCTTTCCTGAACATTGGAAATAATTGAGTGGTAAGTCCGTCGGGCATCTTCCTCTGTAATGACATTCAATTGTACTCCTCCGACATCCACTTTGTGGAGCACATCCGAAGACTGAATCTTCATGACCGCTGGGAACCCAATCTGCTGGGCCATCTGTCCTGCTTCTTTCTCTGATGTAACTAAAACACCTTCTGAAACGGGAAGGCCATAGGCGTTCAATAATTCAATAGCTTCATATTCCTGTAAATATGTTTTACCTTCTCTTATAGCCTTCTGGATAATCTCTTTTGCCTTCAACGGATCGGTTGCAGCCATATCAATTCGTTGAGCTGGTGCTTTTTTCAGGTATTGTCCAAATTGATGAGTAACTGCAAATGCTTTACTCATGGATTCAGGGAGCGAATAATGAGGAATCTGATTCTGTTGAAGGATCCGGATTCCTGAAGCAACATCGGCTTCACCCATAAAGGACGTATAAACAGGTTTGTCATATTTTTGAACAACGTCTACCACCTTTTGTGCAATAATATCGATATCGGTCATCGATTGGGGCGTTAGAATCACAAAGACACCGTCGACATTAGAATCCTGGAAAGCTGCTTCCATAGCTGCTTCATAACGTTCGGCAGTTGCATCCCCAATTACATCAACAGGATTGTTAATATTGGCAGTATTGGGAAGCGCTTTTTTCAATACTTTGCTGGTCTCTTCAGAAAAGCAAGCCAGTTGGAGTCCTTCCTTTATGGCGGTGTCAGTAGTCAATACACCTGGTCCTCCTGCATTGGTAATGATTGCAACCCGATTAGAAGGAGGGATCGGTTCATAGGCAAATGCCGTGGCAATATTGAACATTTCTTCAATATGATCACATCGGATGATTCCTGCTTGCTCGAATGCTGCATCACATATCTCATCGCTTCCGGCCAATGAACCTGTATGTGAAGCAGCAGCAGAAGCCCCCTCTTCCGTACGGCCGGACTTGATGATCAGAATAGGTTTACCACTTTGCTCAATAACGTCTTTGGCCGCTTTCATCAAAGCCCGGCCATCACTAACCTCTTCCAGATACAGCAGGATCACTTTGGTCTTCTCGTCGCGCATCAGATAGTACATAAGATCAACCTCTGAAATGTCTGCCTTGTTTCCGAAACTGACAAACTTTGAAAACCCTATGCCTTTGGCCTGGGCATAATCCAAAACAGCCGTACACAAGGCACCACTTTGAGACAGAAAACCTATGCTACCTGCTGCCGGCATTTGTCGTGCAAAAGAGGCATTTATGCGTACGTTAGGATCTGTATTAATCAAGCCCAAACAGTTGGGCCCGATAAATGAAATGTCATATTTTTGAGCGATCTCTAGGAGTTTTCTTTCTCGTTCAATGCCTTTACCTCCAACCTCTCTAAAACCTGCGGATATAATTATTACTGATTTAATTCCTTTTTGTCCACATTGTTCCAAAGCCATGTGAGCAACCGAACTGGGGAAAACAATGATTCCCAGGTCAACAGGATCCTCTATATCCAGCACATACTTATATGCCTTGATTACAGAGATGTTTTTTTTTCCTGGGCTCACCGGATAAATGACCCCGTTGAAGTCACCCGATAGGATTCCATTGAAGATATCAAATGGGACAGTGCCCTTATTTTGATTGGCACCAATAATCGCAACGGATTGAGGATTAAAGATCTTTTCGAGATTCTTTTGATGCAGGGTTGCTCTTTCTGTCATAAGGCGATTTAACAATTATTCTAAATTATAGAATGGACTCTATTTAAAATCTTTTTTAATACCATGTATCCTAAAGTCTAAACATTGAACTGACTCCTCTACTGCGTCGAAATAGAAAATTTCAATAAACTTACCAGGTTTGACTTCCGTGTCATAAATATTCAGCAATAAAATCTACGGCGTGACCTACGGTCTGGACATCCAAGGCTTTGTCTTCATCCATTTCGATATCGAACTCTTCTTCAAAACCGGCAACAAGTTGCAAGCTCTGCATGGAATCGGCCCCCAGATCAAAAATAAAGTTGGCCTCATCCGTAACTAAGGCCTCTTCGATTTCCAGGATGCTGGTAATGACATTCACGACCCTAGCCTTGACTTCACTTTTTTCCATAATTCGGTTATTTTATTTATCCAGATCAGATTCAAATATTTGAAGGTTCATAAAGAAAATGGATATGAAATTATAGACAAAAGAAAGTCACACAGATGATAATCGTCATAAGCGGAAATGATCATTATCAGTAAGTCATGCTTTAAAAGAAAAATTGATGAGTATTCTAACTTGCTCTAGGGCACAAGCATAAATTTTAAGTGTTTTGGGATATCAAGCCTTTGGGTATATGACTTCGTGATATTAAAAGAGATTGGAAAAATGAATGTGTTGTCTCAATCCTTTTAGGCAAATGCTTTCGACCATAGTATTCGTCGTTTAAAATAGCATCAAGCTAAGCTTCCAACTCGTTCTAATTGGACAAATACTCAATTTTTCCACCCATCAATTGAAAAGCTTTGTCTTTTTGAGCATACCCTTTTGCATAAACTTTAGCGCCTATTGGAAAAGAATAGACACTAATATTTTTGGAGCATTTGGACTTAGGTTCCAGAAAACTTTAGGGTCCTTGGGAAGGCGAAATTTAAGGATTACCTTTGGTAAATGATAAGGTGTAAGGTGAATTTCAAAAACTGTTATTATGAAACAATGTTTTAAAAGCTTAAACATTGATCCTTTTATCGAACTTTACTTATCATTGTTCAGGAACAAGTAATTTAGATGATCCAATTAATAAACCATAAATATAAGGTGCATGAAAGAATGCCAGCTTATGCTCTTCGGAAGAGTCGATCGAAGAATTCTATAATAATGTTTAACAATCCATTCCCAAGATCTTCTAATTGAATTAATGAAAATAACTATTTTAAAATGAAACATATTTTATCCCTTCTTCTCTGTGTGTTCACCATTATTTCGCTTTCCGCTCAACACTTCAATATCCATAATCCCATCACCTTGCCAGACAAAAGCCAAGAAGCAAAATTAAGTCAACGTATTGGGTATACAGAAATCACTCTATCCTATCACAGTCCCGGTGCTAAAGGACGAAGCATATGGGGAGGCTTGGTTCCTTATGGCAAAGTGTGGCGAGCTGGTGCCAACGAAAACACCACCTTCACAATCACGCATGATGTTAGGATTGAAGGAAAAAATCTTGCATCAGGAAGTTATGGTCTTCATTTATTACCTGAAGAAAACCAATGGACCTTTATTTTTTCAAAAAATTATACCTCCTGGGGTAGCTATTTTTATGACGAAGAAGAAGATGCACTACGTGTAACGGTACCTGTAGAAGATGCTCCAGAAAATAGAGAATGGATGAGCTTTGATTTTCATGATCGTGACCGAGGGCAAACTTCAATCGTACTTAGCTGGGCCGATAAACGAGCCCGCTTTAAATTGAATCTTGACATCGATGGCATTGCACTCAATCACATGCGCAATCAATTGCGTTCAGATGCTTATTGGGAATGGTTCAGTTGGTGTCAGGCGGCAGACTATTGTGTACAATA